>NZ_JBMDWU010000192.1:0-9420 GCF_048594385.1 Micromonospora sp.
CCTGTCCTCGGGCGGCCTCACCCTCGCGCTCGGCACGCTGCCCACCAACGCCGTGTACAAGGTGCTCGTCACCCCGGCCACGGCGGGCGCACCGATCACCAGGTACGAGACGGAGTCGCTGTCGACCACTGCCCCGCCCGGGGGGGGGGGGCGGCGCCCCACCGACCCCAGCGCGTCGACGGTGGTCGCGGACGACGAGGTGACGGTGACCATCCGGCCGGTCATCGTCTTGTAGGTGTTGTAGTTCCACCAGACACCCTTGGGTAGCGTGCCGGTCGCCTTGTCGGCGGAGTTTCCCAGGGTGGCGATGAAGTTGCCGTCGCCGCCGATGTAGTCCCAGTCCGAGGCCAACGCGTCTTCCAGACCGTTGGGGACGCTGCGCTCGAACTGCGCCAGCCAGCGGACGTTCGGCCCCGCCGCCCAGGCGTCCGCGTTGCCGTAGCTGCTGCCCTGGTACTCGGTGATCGCGATCGGCATCGGGGTGATGCCGTTGGCCTGCATCCAGCTTCTGATCTGCGCCGTGTGACCGGGCACGTCCGTGGGGGCCGGGCTCAGCTCGTGCCAGGACAGGACGTCGGGCAGGCAGCGGTTGTCGCGGCAGTAGGTGAGGAACTGCTGGAGCTTGGTGAAGTTGTAGGCGCTGAGCTCCGGTGCCTCGACCCGGTACGACGAGTTGCGTGCCTTCACCGCGTCGTAGGCCACCTTGTGCGCCTGGAAGTAGGTGGTGGTGTAGAGGTTTCCCCACTGCGCTTCCGGCTCGTTCCAGGGAATCCAGGCGTTGACCCGGTAGCCCTTCTGCTCCGCTTCGGACATGACACCGTTGACGATGGTCGTCCATGTGCTGAAGTTGCCGTTGTCACCCGGGCGGTAGTTGCGGTATGGACTGTTCGGGTTCGCCGAGTAGTAGTAGAGGCCGACCCGCAGGTTCGCGCCGGTCGCCGAGACCCGCCGGTACGTGGCGGGGTCGTAGAGGCTCGGCAGGTTCGGGTGGTGGTCGGCGCCGCGCTGCGACCGGACCCTGACACCGTCGACGAGATACTGCGCGGGCGAGGACGCCGAGATGCCGTGCAGGAAGCCGCTGGCGATCTGGGTGGCCGCTCCCCGGTCGGAACCGTAGTCGACGGTGATCGTGGTGGTGGCTGCCGCCGAGGCGGCGTCGGTGGTGACCGCGACCATGCCGGCGGCCACCAGGACACCGACGGCCGCGGCGGCCACCGGTCGTCCGGTACGGGGGAAGAACATCGGTCTCCTCCTGGAGAGATCCGGGGACGGGAGGTGCCCGTCGGAGGTCGACGGGCGGTCGGAGCGCGCACCGTGCGCGGTGTGCGGTTCGGGCGGGAAGCCCGCACCGGTGGTGGAGTGGCTGACCGGCCCGGCGTTCAGTTCACCGGTAGGGGCTGAGCCGGCCACACATGCCGAACGGACGCCGGTCGGGCTCGGGCGCCGCCTGCGAGTGGACCTTGGCCTCGGCGAGGTGGGTGCCGGAGCCCTCGGCCAGCGAGCGCAGGCGGCGGCGTACCTCTGCGAGGGAGGCGGCCGGGCCGGTGTCGAGAATGCGATGCCACTGGGCGGTCCGGGCACTGGTCAGGGACACTGCGGCGTCGTACAGGGCCCGCAGCGAGGAGGTGTCACCGCAGGCCAGGTCCCGCCGGATCGCGAGGTAGCCCTGCACGGCGAGATCGCGGCGACGGCGGGCGCGGCGCCCCGCCGCGGGGGAGTGGGTGGGTTCCGGTCCGAGATCGGCAGCCTCGGCGTATGCGGCCGGGTCCGCGAGGACCTCCGGCGGAAACGTGAGTACGGCGTCCCCGGCCTCCGGTAGCCCGCAGTTCTCCATGATGACCACCACCCTGAGGTCGCCGAGATTGACCGCCCGGTGCACGGTGCCCGGCGTGAAGCAGACGACGGTCCCCGGCAGCAGCGGTGTGGTGGCGGGGCCGGCGAGGGTCAGGGTGTGCAGTTCGCCGCGCCCTGCGACCACCACGTACGCCTCGGTGCACGCCGTGTGCAGGTGCGGTGAGCCGCCGTGGCAGCCGTCGGATGCCGCCCAGGGATAGACCTCGAGCCCGGAGACACCGATGCCGTTGGGTAGGTTCACCACGGGTTGTCCTCCAGGTACCGCTCGACGCGACCGGCAGTCCAGACGCCGTCGGCGATGACGACGCGGTACCGACGCCACAGGGTCGTCCCGGCCGGCAGGACCACCTCCTCCGCGAACGCCAACGACGGATTGACCGCCGCGAAGGGCTCGTTGCGCACGAACCAGACGGGCGGGCTGTCCTCGGCGGACGGGTCGGGGACAACGACCAGGGTCGAGGCCGCGTCCACGACATCGTGCGGGCCGGTGTACGCGAGCCACGCCGCCCGCTGTCCCATCACACCGGGTCCCTCCAGGCCACCGGCGGCGAGGATGGTCCCGCCGGTCAGATCCCGTGGCCCACGCCAGAACAGGCCGCTGTAGCCGGCCGCCTCGCGGCCGAAGACGGTGGGGCTGCCGATCTCCAGCGCGTCCCCGCTCACGTTGGTCAGCGCGCTGGCGATGGTGAGTTCCCAGGTGCCGGCCACCTCGTCGACGCCGTGTACGGCGATGTCCCGGTGTTCCTCGATCCAGGGCCGGCCCCGGGCGTTGTGCCAGTGCACCTGCTCGGTGAGGTCGAGTCGGTCGACGCCGACGTCGAACCGGGAGAACGCCTGGTGGCGTAGTGACCCGACGTTGTCGAGCCGCTGGTAGCCCTCGTCGCGCACGTAGCTGTAGCCGCCCCAGAAGTTCTCCCCCGACAGATGGGAGATCGTCATCGCGACGCCCTTGTGCCAGCGGTGGTCGTGCGGGCGGTGTGCCGAGACGAGATTGCCGGCGGTGGTGCGTACCGGGTGGAAGAAGGGCGCCGGGCACTCCCACGGGTCGGTTTCGGCACCGTACACGTAGGACACCAGTTCCTGGTCGCGGATGCTGACGGTGACGGCCGTACCGACGTCGTGCCGGACCCGCAGGGCCACGTCGACCGGGATGTTGCGGTTCATGCGGTGCTCCTTGCCGGCGCCCAGCCGGCCGTGTCGCCGTGCAGGGCGTGGTAGAAGGGGTTCTGCGGGACGAGTTCGGTGCGGCGCACCGCCCGACCGGTCAGGGCCGACTGGTACAGGGCGGTGACGAGTTCGAGGGTGCTCCGGACACCGGCTCCGCTGGCCGGTGGACGCGTGCCGGCCCGCAACGCCGCCAGCAGCAGCGGAAACTGGGCGGCGTGCGAACTGGGCACGTCGGGCGTCGGCGTCCGCCACCGCTGACGGCGCTGTTCGGGCACGTGCGGGGCGGCGGTGTACGTCCAGTCGCTGTCGCGGTAGCCGTACAGGTGGGTCAGTTCGACTGTCGCGTCGGACAGGTCGATCCGTAGGTAGCTCTCCTCACGAGGTGACAGGATGCTGTTGGTGACGCTGGCCAGCGCGCCGTTGGTGAACCGGACGAGGGCCAACGACACGTCCTCGGTCTCGACGTCGCGGTCCAGCCGCCCGGCCATCGCGGTCACCTCCTCCCAGGGGCCGAGCAGGGTCAACAGCAGGTCCATCTGGTGGATGCCGTGCCCCATGGTCGGGCCGCCGCCCTCGGACGCCCAGCTACCGCGCCAGGGGACGGTGAAGTAGGCGGGCGGGCGGTACCAGGCGGTCGTGCACTGCGCCACCAGCGGACGGCCCAGCTCACCGGCGGCGATCAGGTCGGCGGCGTGCATTCCGGCGGAGCCGAACCGGTGCTGGAACACCACCGAGGCGTAGGCCCCGCTGGCCTGCTCGGCGGCGGTGATCCGGTCGAACTCGGCGAGTGTGCGACACGGAGGTTTCTCCACCCAGGCCCAACTGCCGGCGGCGAGGATCGATTCGAGTTGCCCGATGTGCTCGGCCGGCGGCGTGCACACGTGCACCAGGTCCGGTCGTTGCGCGGCGAGCATCTCGTCGACCTCGGTGTAACCGGCGGTGATGTCGGCGCGGGCGCAGAACTGTGCGACCCGGGAGGGGTCCACGTCGACTGCGGCGACCAGTTCGACCCGGTCCCGGTGCGCCTGGACCGTGGGCAGGTGGCTGCCGGTGGCGATGCCGCCGGTCCCGACGACGGCCACCCGGATGCGCCCGTCCCGACCTGTCATGCGGTGTGCTCCTTCGCGCTGGTGGGGTTCATCGGCTGGACCGTCCGTCCCGCGCGGCGACCGCTGTCGGATCGACCACCCGCAGGGCGACGAGCAGCAACGTGAGGGTGGTCGCCATGTAGACGGTCGCCATGGCGTTGATCTCCTGGGAGGCGAGTTCCCCGGCCTGGACCGCCGCGCCGTACAACGCGACGACGAGGGTCTGACTGTCCGGTCCCGAGACGAGGAAGGTCAGTTCGAACTGGCCGACGACCCGTACCAGGGTCAGGACACCGGCTGCCAGCAGGCCGGGCACCAGCAGCGGACCGAGGATGTGCACGAAGACCCGGCGGTTGGTGGCACCGCAGACCCGGGCCGCCTGTTCGATGCGGGGATCGACCTGCTCCACGAACGGAATGAGCACCAGCACCGCGAAGGGGATGGCCGGGACGAGGTTCACCAGCACGATCCCGGCCAGCGTGTCGTTGAGTCGCAGCCGGTAGACCAGGGTCGCCAACGGCACGGCGTAGGTCATGACGGGCACCACCTGCGGCACGAGGAACAGGAGCAGGAGCACCCGGCGGCCGGGGAAGGTCAGCCGGGCCAGCACGTAGGCGGTCGGCAGCGCCACCGCCAGCGTCACCGCCACGACGGCCACCCCCACCTCGACGGTGGTCACCAGCAGCCGTCCGAGGCCGAAGGTGGTCCACGACTGCGTGTACCAGCGGGTGGTGTAGCCGCGCGGCAACCAGCCGTCGGCAAGTTGCGTGGTGAGCGAGGCGAGCAGGACGCTGGCCACGGCCAGCAGCAGGCCCCCGACGAACACCCACAGCCCGCCCCAGGTGACCGCGCCGGTGAGGGTGTACCCGGGCGGGCGGCGTCCGTCCCCGACGGAGGGCGGGGCGGCTTGCCCGGTGGACGTGGCGGCGACGTCGGTCATCCCTTGCCTCCGGTGGTGGGCCCGCGGTGCAGCAGCCCGCGTGCCCACAGCACGAGGCCGAGGACCGCCAACTGGACGACCGCCATCACCACGGCGGCGGCGGACGCGGTCGGGTAGTGCCCGTAGCTGTACTCGGTGTAGGCGACCTTCGACAGCACGCGGGTGGGACCGGCGTCGTTGCCCACCAGGGTGGCGGAGGGGAACACCCCGAACGCCAGCACGAAGGAGAGGCAGAACGTGATCGTCATCCCGGGCAGCAGCAGCGGGAAGGTCACCAGCCAGAACCGTTGGGCGGGTCGCGCGCCGCAGACCGCAGCGGCCTTCTCCAGGCCCGGGTCGATGCCTGAGGTGTAGCCGACCATCAGCAGGAACGCGAAGGGCAGCCCGGTGAACACCAGCGACAGCAGCACTCCGGTGACGTTTCCGACCAGGGGCAGCGGCTGGTCGATGGCCCCGATGCCGAGCAACGCCCGGTTGAGCCAGCCGGACGGGCCGAGGAACTCCTTCATCGCCGAGGCGACGAAGACGGTGCCCAGGGTCATGGGGACCAGGACGACAGCGATGAGGGCGCGTTTGGCCCGGACCCGGCCGCGCATCCGGTAGGCGATCGGCACGGCCAGCACGACGTTGACGACCGAGGCGGCGAGGGCCAGCTCCAGTGTGATCAGGATCGATCTGCGGCTGCCGTGGTTGTTGACCAGCCGGTCGGCGAAGAAGTCACGATAGGCCGAGGACCAGCCCTGGGTGCCCTGGAAGGACAGCCCGACGCCGTAGCACACCGGATAGACGAAGAACACGACCATGAACAGCGCGCCGGGCACGACCAGCCACACCGTCGGCGTGACGCCCCGCCGGCGGGCCCGGTCCCGCCACCGCAGCAGGTGATCCCCGGTGGGCCCGCTCGCGCTCATGACGGCTGTCCGCCGACCGGCAGGGCCCGGTCGGGCGTCGGTGTCTCCGTCTGCGGTCGGGCGAACAGCCGGACCCGGTCCGGCGCGACGACGGCGACCGCCCGTTCGCCGGGCCGGAACGACCGGTCCGACCGGCAGTGCAGGAGGCGGCCACCGGGTCCGCTGCCCTCGATGGCGAAACCCCGGCCCTGGTACTCGCACACCCGCACGTCGAGCGGCACCTCGTTGCCGGAGCCGGTGGTCGGTTCCCGGACGAGCAGCAGATCCTCGGGTCTGATCATCGCGACGGCGGGGCCCGGGGCGGGCCGGTCGGTGCCGTGTCCACCGACGCGCAGCACCAGGTCGCCGGCGTCGAACACCCCGCCTGCCAGCGTCCCCGGTAGGCTGTTGCGGTAGCCGACGAATCCGGCCACGAACGCGTTGGCGGGCCGCTCGTACACCTCGGCGGGTGTGCCGACCTGCTGGACCGCGCCGTCGCGGAGCACCACCAGCCGGTCGGCCAGTGACAGCGCCTCGGTCTGGTCGTGTGTCACATAGATGGTGGTGAGGCCGAGCTGCTGGTGCAGCACCCGGATCTCGGTGCGTAGATCCAGCCGCAGGCTCGCGTCGAGGTTGGACAGGGGTTCGTCCATCAGCACCAGGCGGGGTTCGACCACGACGGCGCGGGCGATCGCCACCCGTTGCTGCTGGCCTCCGGAGAGCTGGCGGGGATACCGGTCGGCCTGCGCCCGCAACCGGACGAGGTCGAGGGCCCGCCGCACCCGCTCGGCCCGTTCGGGCTTCGGGCACCCCCGCATCCGCAGGCCGAAGGCGATGTTGTCGGTGACGGTCAGGTGGGGGAAGAGCGCGTAGTTCTGGAAGACCATTCCGATACCACGCTGTTCCGGCGGTAGCCGGTCGATGCGCCGCCCGTCCAGGCTGATCGTGCCGGCGGTCGGATCGAGCAGCCCGGCCAGCAGGTTCAACGCCGTCGACTTGCCGCAGCCGGACGGGCCCAGCAACGCTACGAACTCACCTGCGGGTACGTCGAGGTCAAGGCCCTCCAGCGCGGTGAAGGAGCCGAACTCGCGACGCAGGGCGTCGACACGCAGTGCGCCTCCGCAGCCCCGGCCGGTCACTTCGTCGACCCGATCGACCTGTTCCAGATGTCGTACTTCACCTGCACGTGATCGCCCACCACCGGGTTGCGCACCTGCGCGGTGGCCAGCAGCCGCCGGTTGAAGTCCGGGCTGCCGTGCCGCTGGTAGCGGGCCTGGGCGTCGGCGGGGGCCATGGACAGGTCGACACCGTGGACGGGGAAGGCGGCGCGGAACGGGATCGTCATCGCCTGGTGCCGGGGTTCCAGCAGATACGTGATCAGGGCCAGGTCGACGGCGAGCCGGTCCGGGTCCACCCCCCTCGGTACGGCGGCCCACTGGGCGACCTCGATGGTGACCGGGTCGTCGAACGCCTGGAGAGCGAAGTGGTCGCCGAGCACGCCCTTGGCCTTCATTTGCACGTCGAAGCCGGTCTCGCTGAGCACGATGTCGAGCGATCCCTTGGCGAGGGCGTCGAAGGTGTCGACGGTCTTGGTGGCGTACGGCGCCGTGTATCTGTTGAGCTCCGCCAGATAGGCCCAGGTGTTCGTCCAGGTCCTCGGGTCGGCCGGGTTCGGGTCGCCGAGCATGTGGGGCAGCGCGTCGACGAACTGGTTGGCCGGCCCGCTGCCGGTGGGCACGGCCGCGAACCCGAACCGTCCCGGATGTGCTTTCGCCCAGGTCAGCAGCTCCTGTGGGGTGCGCGGTGGATGCGCGACGGTCCGCGTGTTGTACGCGAGCACCGGGCCGTCCGGCTGGCCCGAGATGATCATCCCGTTGCCGTCGAGGGCGTCCTGCAGCTGCCGCGCGGCCGGAGTCATCACGCCGGCCGGGTCGGGCAGGGCGGCGGCGTAGCCCGGCAGCAGGGGCACCACGGTCTGCTGCTTGGCGAGCAGGGAGAGACCCTCGGTGCCGGTGAGGACCAGGTCGTCGGTGACGTTGCCCGACTGCTGCTGGGTGTAGAGCTTGCCGACGACATCGGTGGGTGTGCCGCTCTCGTACCGTACCGACGACACGAGCTGCGGGTGTTCCTGGGCGAAGCGTTCGATGACCGGTTTGGTCAGGGCGAGGACGCCGGAGACGTCCAGGATGCGCAGCACGACCGGCCTGGTCGGCAGGTCCGGCACCCCGGTCGGCGGTGCCGCGACCGGAGCGTGCCCGGGGGCGGCGCAGCCGGTGAGCGCGACCGCGAGGGCGACGGCTGTCACCACGGCGGCGGGACGGGATCTGCTCATCGACGGTTCTCCTGGTCGTAGCGTTACGGAGGCCGGCATCGGCGGCGGTCGCCCTGTCGGCGGTCGGGCGCGCGACGAACCAGCGGAGGGGCGGCCCATCCCGTTCGGGCCGGCTCCGATGGCGATCGGTTGCAGACGGGAACCGGGTGGACCCGGGCGGGCCACGCCCGGACACCGGGCTCAGTGACCTGCCGACGGACGGCGGGCGGCGTCGCCGGCAATCCGGTGCAGAACCCCCGAGAGTCCATTGGTCAATTAGATTGGCATCTATGCGTTAGGGTCACGATAGTGATCGATCACTTTTCTGTCAACGCTCTTCGATCACCACCGCCCACCAGGGGGAATGAGAGAAATGCCAACCGGGCAAACAGAACCCGCCGGCCGCGCCGAGAGGGCCGCCACGATCCACGAAGTCGCCCGCGCCGCCGGCGTCTCCCACCAGACGGTCTCCCGGTTCCTCAAGGGCCGGGGCGGACTCAAGCCCCAGACCCTGGAAAAGGTCACCCAGGCCATCGAACAGCTCAACTACCGGCCGAACCTCGCCGCCCGATCGATGCGGACCCGGCGATCGGGCCGGATCGCCGTCGTACTGCCCGACACCACCGACTTCGTGCCGACCCGCCTGCTCAGCGGTGCCACCGACGCAGCCCATGAAGGCGGATACCTGCTCGACGTCGTCGGGCTCGAAGGCGACGCCGCGGCCCGAGCCGACCGGATGCGCACCCTGCTGTCCCCCGAGAACGTGGACGCCGTGCTGTCCTTCACCCCGCTCGCCACCCGGATGGCGGACCTCGACCTGACGTCCTTCCCCGTACCGGTCCTGGTCGACGGCGAGTACGACGACAACATGCGGGCCCAGGGCGTACTCGCGGACGCCTCACCGATAGCCGAGATCGTCCGCCGGCTCGCCGCCGACGGACACCGCCGCTTCGCCCACGTCGCCGGCTCCGACCTGTGGGCATCCGCGCGCAACCGCCGCCGGGTCTACGAGACGACAGTGGCGCAACTAGGGCTCACCTCCTGCGCGGTCGTCGACGGCGACTGGACCGTGCGATCCGGCTGGGAGGCGGCCACCACCGTGGTGGGCCACCGGGGGGCCCCCCCCGGGCTGGGCGCCCCCCACCGGGGGGCCGGGGGGGGACGACCCGG
>NZ_JBMDWU010000193.1:0-8667 GCF_048594385.1 Micromonospora sp.
TGAAGAGCAACCCGGCCGCGGCGGCGATCAGCGGCACGCCGATCGACCAACCCGGCCGGCGCTGCCGGGGGCGGCGTGGACCGGTCGACCGGGGGGAGGAAGGCGGTCGGCCCGTCGTGCTGGTCGCCGTGGCGCTGGTCCCCGCCCTGCCGGGTCATCGCGGCACCGTCGCCGATCGCAGCGCCGTCGAGTCCTCGAACGCGGGCACGGTGACGGAGCCGACGTTCTCGGAGTAACCGAGCTGGTAGTGGTCGACCGCCTGCTTGAACAACCCGACTCCCTGAGAGCCGGCGAGGGCCTGCTGGAGGGCAGCGGGATCGCCGATTGCTACGATCTTGAATGGTGGCGAGTACACCCGGCCGTGCAGCAGCAGGGTGTTACCGACGCAGCGTACCGCGCTGGTGGAGAGCACGCGGACGTTCATGATGGACATGGCCTCCGCGCCTCCGGCCCACAGCGCGTTGACCACCGCCTGCACGTCGCCCTGGTGGACGACCAGGTCGTCGTTGGTGGCGCCCTTGGGCAGGGTGCCGTCGCTGCGGCGGGGGGCGTCGTTCAGTTCGACGGTCACCCCGGGCCCGGCGAGCGCGGTGAATCCGGCCGCCTGCTGGAGCGCCCGGGCGCGGTCGCGCTGTTCCTTGATCGGTTCGTCGGTGTCCGCCAGGGTCGCGGTCTCGCTCTCCACGTCGGCGCGCAGCCGGGCGGCCCGCAGCTCGCTTTCGGCCACCTGTTCGCGGCGGTCCTCGATGAGCTGGGTGAGCTGGGGTCGGCGGTCCTCGCGCAGGGCGGTGCCGCCGGCGGTGGTCGCCGTGGTCGTGAAGAGCAACCCGGCCGCGGCGGCGATCAGCGGCACGCCGATCGACCAACCCGGCCGGCGCTGCCGGGGGCGGCGTGGCAGGAAGGCGGCGACCGCCCGGCGCATGGCCTTCTGCCAGGACGCCGCACCGGATGTGTACTCCACCGAGCGTTCCTCTCCCGTCGTGTGGTGACGCCCGTCACGACGCTGGGCGGTCACCGGCGCGTCGCGTCGACCCGCCCGATCCGGTCACCGCGTGCACCGGATCGACCCCATTCATGGCCTGGAGCGGCCTTCCGGACTACGCTAGCTGTCGAACATTATTGGCCATGGACCGTCGCCCCCGCGCCCGGTTGTCAGGCCGGACGAGGTCGTCACCCCTCTGGAGAGCGTCGTGCCCAAGTCTCAGGTCCGTAAGAAGAAGGTGTACACCCCGCCGACGGACGTTCGTCCGACGACGGCGGCGGCGACGCGCAAGCCTAGCCCGGTGTGGCTGCCGGCGATCGCTGTCGCGCTGATCGTCGGCGGCATCGGCTGGCTGGTGGTCTACTACCTCTCCGAGCAGGAGTACCCGGTCGCCTCGTGGGGCTACTGGAACCTCGCGGTCGGCTTCGGCGCGATGGTGGGTTCGCTGGTCCTGCTCTCCCGCTGGCGTTGAGCGCGGCGCTCCGGCGCTTCCCGCGACACGTCCCAGGTCACCCCGGACGGCCCCGACCCGGCGCTTCGGCGTCGGGAGCCCTATGGTGTCCGCAGGGCGGCGTGGCCTGGTGCGAGAAGACTCACGTTACCGTTGGGTAACTTTCGCGTAGGCTGCACTGCATGACCGAGCGGAGCGAGGTCATCGACCGGTCCGGTCGGGGGTGCGGCGGCGGCACGCCGGCCACCCCCTGAGCCGGCCCCCGGTCGCCGAGCCGCTCGACAGGCAGCAGACCGGGAGGCCAACTCGATGGGCAGCGTCCAGATCGTCACCACGGTCCTCGCCGCCGCCATCACCGCAGTGGCGGTGTGGCTCGCGGTACGCGCGGTGCTGAAGATGGTGGCCGTCATCCGGCTGGGGCAACCCGCGCCGGAGCGGTTCGCCGACAAGGGCACCCGGGCGAAGACGATGCTGGTCGAGACGGCCGGCCACACCCGGATGCTCCGGTGGGGCGTGGTGGGGGCCGCGCACTGGTTCGTGATGGTCGGCTTCATCGTGCTGTCGCTGCTGGTGCTGGAGGCGTACTTCGAGGTCGTCTCGCCGACCGGTGGCCTGCCGCTGATCGGCGGCCTCGCCGTCTACGGCCTGGTCACCGAGGTGATCGCGGTGCTCGGCACGGTCGGCATCCTGGTACTGATCGCGATCCGGGTCCGCAACCGGCCGACCCGGCCGGGCGGGCGCTCCCGGTTCACCGGCTCCACCATGTGGCAGGGCTACTTCGTCGAGGCGGTCGTCCTCGCCGTGCTGGTCATGGGGTTCGTGATCCGTGGCTTCAAGGTCGCCACCGACCACTTCGAGTACCCGCTCTGGGCCACCCCGGTCAGCCACGCCCTCGGCGCGCTGCTGCCCGCCTGGCCGGCCGGCGTGAGCGTCGCCGCCCTCATCAAGATCGTCATCTCGATGACCTGGCTGATCGTCATCGCGTTGAACGTGACGATGGGCGTCGCCTGGCACCGCTTCCTGGCGTTCTTCAACATCTTCTTCAAGCGGGAACCGGCCCGGCCCGCCGGCTCCGGGCTCGGCCCGCTGCGCCCGATGACGAGCAACGGCAAGCCGCTCGACTTCGAGGAGGCCGACCCCGAGAAGGACCAGTTCGGTGTCGCCCAGGTCGAGCAGTTCACCTGGAAGGGCCTGCTCGACTTCAGCACCTGCACCGAGTGCGGGCGCTGCCAGTCGCAGTGCCCGGCCTGGAACACCGGCAAGCCGCTGTCGCCCAAGCTGCTCGTGCTCAGCCTCCGCGACCACGCGTACGCCAAGGCGCCCTACCTGCTGGCCGGCGGCGGCAAGGATCTCACCGGCGAGGAGAAGGCCACCGCGGCGCAGCTCGCCCACCTCGACGTGCTGACCCTCGCCGAGGCCGACAAGCCGCTGATCGGCGACGCCGAGGCCGGCGGCGTCATCGACCCGGACGTGCTGTGGTCCTGCACCACCTGCGGGGCCTGCGTCGAGCAGTGCCCGGTCGACATCGAGCACGTCGACCACATCGTCGACATGCGGCGCTACCAGGTGCTGATCGAGTCGAGCTTCCCGTCCGAGGCCGGCGTCATGCTGCGCAACCTGGAGAACAAGGGCAACCCGTGGGGCGCCCCGCAGAACACCCGCGAGGACTGGACCAAGGGGCTGGGCTTCGAGGTGCCCCGGGTCGGCGAGGTCGACGACTTCGAGTACCTCTTCTGGGTGGGCTGTGCCGGCGCGTTCGAGGACCGGGCCAAGAAGACCACCCGCGCGGTGGCCACCCTGCTCAACGAGGCGGGGGTCTCCTTCGCCATCCTGGGCGAGGGCGAGACCTGCTCCGGCGACCCGGCCCGCCGGATCGGCAACGAGTTCGTCTTCCAGATGCTCGCCCAGCAGAACGTCGAGACCCTCAACGAGGCGTTCGAGGGCCGGGAACCGGCCAAGCGCAAGATCGTCGCGACCTGCCCGCACTGCTTCAACACCCTCGGCAACGAGTACGGCCAGCTCGGCGGTGAGTTCGAGGTGGTACACCACACCCAACTCCTGGCCCACCTGGTCAGCACCGGCCGGCTCACCCCGGTGCAGCCGGTCGACGGCGGCGTCACCTACCACGACCCCTGCTACCTGGGCCGGCACAACCGGGTCTTCGCCGCCCCCCGGGAGGTGCTCGGCAGCGCCATCAACGGCGGCGGCAGGGCCGACACCGACCTGATCGAGATGCCGCGCAACAGCGAGCGCTCCTTCTGCTGCGGTGCCGGCGGCGCCCGGATGTGGATGGAGGAGAAGATCGGCAAGCGGATCAACGTGGACCGGGTCGAGGAGGCCATGTCCACCGGGGCGCGGACGGTCGCCGTCGGCTGCCCGTTCTGCTCGACGATGCTCAACGACGGCGTCAACGGCAAGGGGGCGGGCGAGCAGGTCGAGGTGGTCGACGTGGCCAGCGTGCTGCTGCGCTCGGTCAGGTCGGACACCGCGCCCGGCCAGCAGGAGACCGCGCCGACCGCCGGCTGAGGCCGTACCGTCGCCCGCGGGGCGGACGCACGACGGCGGCGGCACCCACCGGTGCCGCCGCCGTGGCGGTGCTCAGGGCGTCGTGACGGTCACGGTCAGGACGTCGTGGTGATGATGGCGGCCGTGGTGGTGACCGTGGTCGCCATCATGATCGCGGCCTGGGTCTCCTCGATCGCCTTCTTCGTCGCCGCGGACGCCCAGTCCCCGTCGGCGATCTCCGTGGTGCGCGCCTTGAGCCGCTCCTTCGGCAACTCCCGGAAGATCTTGCGGTCCAGCCCCACCGCGCGGGTCAGGCCGAGCAACGCGGCCGTCCGGGCCTCCACCGGGCCGTCGGCGAGCAGCGCGTCGACCATCCGCTGCCGGGCCGCCGTCTCCGCCGCCGGCTCCGCGCCGGTCGGCGACGGATAGCGGGTACGCGGGAAGAGCAGCAGCACCCGGTCGGAATCCCGGCGCAGCACCCCCGCGTCGACCAGGCCCGACAGCACCTGGTCGGGCAGCCCCTTGGCCAGCCGGCTGATCCAGTCCTTGGGCCGGCGGCGCTTGCCGTCGGCGGCGACCCGGGCGAGGGCGTCGTCGAGCAGCGGGTGGCCGACCGGCGTCGGATCGGTCACCACGAGCCGGTCGTCGGTCACCTCGACCCGACCGGCGAGCGCCAGTTCGAGCAGCACCGCGCCGGACAGTCCGTAGTCGAGGTGCGGCCGGCCCAGCCGGTTCACGCCGGTGTCGTCGTAGGCGAGCAGGACCAGTTCGTCAGCGAGGGTGAGCGGTGCCATGCCGTTCACGCTAACCCCGGAACGCGAACCCCGCCCGTGGGCGGCCCGGCGGCGACACCGGTGACCGTGTGCCACGCCCCGGTGACCGCCGGGGGCGGATCTGAAACAATCACACCCATCGACTCACTGCTGCTCGGCACGCTGCTGCCCCTGGCCGGCTTCGTGCTGCTGACCGCCGGCAACGCGTTCTTCGTCGCGGCCGAGTTCGCCCTGGTCACCGTCGACCGGGCGGAGATCGACAGGCGGGCCGAGGCCGGCGACGCCACCGCCGCCACGGTACGCCGGGCGCTGCGCGAGTTGTCCTTCCAGCTCTCCGGGGCGCAGCTCGGCATCACCCTCACCGCGCTGCTCACCGGCTACCTGGCCGAGCCCGCTCTGTCCCGGCTGTTCGCCCCGCTGCTGGCCCCGCTGGGCGGTGCCGACCGGTTCGGTCCGCTGCTTGCGCTGGCGCTGGCCACCCTGCTGTCGATGCTCTTCGGTGAGCTGGTGCCGAAGAACCTGGCGCTGGCCCGGCCGATGCCGGCGGCGCTGGTCACCGCCGGGCCGATGCGGGCCTTCTCCCGGGCCTTCGGCTGGCTGATCAGAGGGCTGAACAACTCGGCGAACCGGCTGGTCCGCCAGCTCGGGGTGGAGCCGCAGGAGGAACTGGCCAGCGCCCGCTCCCCGGAGGAACTAGGGCTGCTCGCGGCCATCTCGGCCCGGGCGGGCGCGCTGCCGCCGGACACCGCGATGCTGCTGCGCCGGACCATCCGCTTCGGCGACAAGCGGGCCGCCGAGGCGATGACCCCCCGGGTGGACGTGATCGCGTTGCGGGCCACCGCCACCGTCGCCGAGCTGCTGGACCTGTCCCGGCGGACCGGCCGCACCCGGTTCCCCGTCTTCGAGGAGACCCTCGACCTGGTCACCGGGGTCGCGGCCGTGCCGGACGCGCTCGGTGTGCCGCTGGCCGCGCGGGCCCGCACCACCGTCGCCTCGGTCGCCCGCGAGCCGGTGTACGTCCCGGAGAGCCTGGACCTCGACGGCGTGCTGGCGGCGCTGAAGGCCGCCGGGTCCGACCTGGCCATCGTCGTCGACGAGTACGGCGGCACCGACGGGGTGGTGACCGTCGAGGACCTGGTCGAGGAGCTGGTCGGGGAGATCGCCGACGAGTTCGACCCGGCCACCGTGGACGACGCCCACGCCACCGGGCTGACCGTGCCGGGCGGGGAACGGACCGTCCTGGTCGACGGGGTGCTGCGCGGGGACGAGTTGTTCGAGCAGACCGGCTTCCGGCTCCCCGAGGGCCCGTACGAGACGTTGGCGGGCTTCCTGATGGCCCGGTTGGGGCACATCCCGTTGCCGGGCGAGACGACCTGTGCGGACGGCTACGCGTTCACCGTCGTGGAGGTGGAGCGGCACCGGATCGAACAGGTGCGGGTGGTCCGTCCCGAGGAGCCGCACGCCGATGACTGAGCTGCTGGTCGCGGTGGTGCTGCTGCTCGGCAACGCGTTCTTCGTGGGCAGCGAGTTCGCCCTGATCGCGTCGCGTCGTACGGTGGTGGAGCCGTTGGCCGCCACCTCCCAGCGGGCCCGGTGGGCGTTGTCGGCGATGAACCAGATCCCGCTGATGATCGCCGGTGCGCAGCTCGGCATCACCGTCTGTTCGCTCGGGTTGGGTGCGATCGCCGAGCCGGCCCTGGCCCACCTGCTGGAGCCGGTGTTCCACGCGGTGCTGCTGCCGGCGGGCGCGGTGCACCCGGTCTCCTTCCTGATCGCCCTGGCCGTGGTGGTGTTCCTGCACACGGTGGTGGGCGAGATGGTGCCCAAGAACATCACCCTGGCCGGGCCGGAGCCGTCGGCGCTCTGGCTGGGGCCGGCGATGTTGGCGTTCTGCCTGGCCACCAAGCCGTTGCTGCTGGCGATGAAGTGGGCGGCGC
This sequence comes from Micromonospora sp., assembly GCF_048594385.1. NCBI lineage: Bacteria > Bacillati > Actinomycetota > Actinomycetes > Micromonosporales > Micromonosporaceae > Micromonospora > Micromonospora sp. The sequence goes on from NZ_JBMDWU010000193.1 coordinate 6,649, forward strand.
GGCAGGTGCTGCGGCTGTGGGCGGTGGAGGCGACCGACGCGGTCAAGACGGTCTTCACCGCCGAGGAGCTGTCCGGACTGGTCGCCCAGGCCCGCACCGAGGGGCTGCTCGACGCCGAGGAGCACGCCCGGATCACCGGGGCGCTGGCTTTGCACGACCGGACGGCGGCCGACGCGCTGCAACCGTGGTCCACGGTGACCACCGTGGCCGAGGACGTCTCACCGGCCTCGCTGGAGGTGCTGGCGACCAGTACGGGCCGGTCGCGGTTCCCGGTGGTGCAGCGTTCCACCCGCCGGGTGCTGGGGTTCGTGCACGTCAAGGACGTTCTCGGGTACGCCGGGGTGGCCCGTCGCGCGCCGGTGCCGGCCGAGGTCTACCGGCCGCTGGCGGTGGTTCCGCCGGACCGTACGTTGGCCGATCTGCTGCTGGCGATGCGGCGCGAGCGGCGGCACATGGTGCTCGTCAGCGACGGTCGCCGTCCGCTGGGCGTGGTCACGCTCGACGATGTATTGACCGCCATCGTTGGAAATTGAATGGACACCCTTTGTGTGCAAGCGATTGCACTGATGTGATGGAGTGCCCACCCGCCTTGATTCCCCACCGTGACTGCCCCTAATGTTGCACCGGCCGCTGTGGGACGTCTGCCTCCTTCTTCCCCTTAGCGAGGCGCCCGGCGGTCGGTTGCAAAGGAGTCGACGCCGGTGGCAACCATGCCCCCTCACCGTCACGCCCAGGGCCAGCCGCCCGCCCGGCCGGCAGCCCTCCGGCGGGTCGCCCGCCGCCTGCTCACCCTGGTCGCGGCGGTCGCCGTCGGTGCCGGGATGCTCGCGGTGCCGGCCCACGCCGCGCCGTCGCCCGAGGAGATCGAGGCGGCTCTCGACAAGCAGTGGGAGCAGCTCGAACCCACCATCGAGGACTACAACAAGGTCCGGGCCCAGCTCAAGGTCAACCGCAAGAAGTCGGCCGACCTCCAGAAGAAGATCGAGCCGCTGGCCCTGCAGAGCGAACTCGCCCTGGGCCGGGTCGGTGACCTCGCCTCCCGCTACTACAAGTCCGGCCCCTCGCAGGAGCTGAGCGCGCTGCTCACCACCACCAAGCCGGGCACCCTCGCCACGCAGCTGACCATCCTGGACCGGCTCGCCGCCGAGCAGCGCCGGGAGGTCGAGGCCGTGCTCGTGGTCCGCCGCAAGTACGACGCCGAGAAGCAGAAGCTCGACACCCTGATCGCCGCCGAGGTGAAGCAGGAGAAGGAGCTCGCGGCCAAGAAGACCCAGATCAACACCGAGATCAAGCGGTTGCAGGCGGCGATGCCGAAGACCACGGTGAAGGTGAATGGCTGCCCCACGATCAACGGCGTGGTCAGCTCCGCCGCCCGGACCGCGATCGCGACCGCCTGCGCGCAGGTCGGTGACCCGTACGTCTGGGGCGCCACCGGGCCGAACTCGTTCGACTGCTCCGGGCTCACCCAGTTCGCGTACAAGGCGGCAGGCATCTCGCTGACCCACTTCACCGGTGCGCAGTGGAACGAGGGCAAGGCCATCCCGCGCTCCGAGGCCCGCCCCGGCGACCTGGTGTTCTTCTTCAGCGACCTGCACCACGTCGGGCTCTACCTGGGCAACGACATGATGGTGCACGCGCCCCGGACCGGTAAGCCGGTCCAGGTGACCAGCATCAACTACATGCCGGTGGCCGGCTTCCGCCGCCCCTGACCAGCACATACGTCAACCCCCGGCCCGATGGGCCGGGGGTTGCGTGTTTTCCGGTCACGGAGTGTGCCGGCCCGGCGGGTTGCGGATCGATAACGAGCGTCTCTACTCTGGTCAATCGTCGGTCGGCACCAGGTCCGCCCCGCCCGGGGTGGCGTCGACCGGCACCGCCGAGTCGCCTCCGGGCGAGCCGGGGACCCAGGTACGCCGGGGTGAATCCGCAGCGGCGCTGCGGTAGGGCGCTCTCCCTTCCCGCCCGAACCCGTCAGCTAACCCGGTAGGCGGTAGAGGAAGAAGGAGAACGGAGCCCGGT
>NZ_JBMDWU010000194.1:0-10314 GCF_048594385.1 Micromonospora sp.
AGCACTCCGCCGGAGACCGTGTTCGCCACCGTGATGTTGAGGTAGGCACCGACCGGCGCGTAGTAGGACCCCGCCGGGACCCGACTTACGGTCAGGTACAGCGTCCGGCCCGCCTGCAACCGGCCCGACACCACCCCGTCGGCACCGGCGAGGACGTTGGCGGAATAGCTGGCCAGCGCCCGGGTGTCCAGCAGCCGCGCCGGCGGGACGGCGACGATGCGGTTGGACCAGCGCGACGTGTTGACGTACGCCCGACGACCGTCCCGACCGCCGACCACCAGCTCGGCGGTGGGGGTGACGGCGAGCGAGCCGGTCGGCAGCTCCGCCGGGATGGCGTCGTCCGGCGTCGGGAACAGCCGCAGCATCGGGTCGGTGCCGGCCAGCGCCAGCGTCGGGTTCGCCGACGAGCCACCGACCAGCACCGTCCCGGCCTCGCCCGCGTCGTTGAGCTGCCCGCCGATCACCGGCGCACCGGGCGCGGCGTCGGCCGGCGTGCCGGCCAGCGCGGTCGCGCCGACACCGACGCCGAGGGCCACCCCGGCCCGGATGACCGTACGGCGGTTGGTGGACGGGGTCTCGTCGGTGTTCATGTCCCGCTTCCCGGTTCCGTGGTCACGCATCGGCCCGCACCGCCCGGTCGCCGCGCTCGGCGGCCTGCCTGATCGCCCGGGCCCGGGCCCGACGGCCGGCGGAGCCGGCGGCGGTACGGGTCGACGTCGGGGCATTGACGACCGCGGAATCCGGATGGCGCACCAGCAGGCCGGTCGCGTCGAGGATCACCGCCGCCGCGCTCTTTTGCAGGTAGATGGCGACCACGTCCGGGTAGTAGTCGCCGCCGACCGTCTCGTAACCGCCGAGCTGCGTGATCACGCCGTTGGAGAGCAGTTGGCCGGCGGTCCACCAGTTGATGGTGGAGGCGGTGGGCAGGCTGCCGGTGCCCCACACCGTGGCGAAGCCGCCCTGGGTGGTGTCGGCCACGGTGATGTTGCCCAACATCCCGTCGCCGTACTCGACGATGTCGCGCAGGTGCACGATCAGCAGTGTCTCGGCCAGCACCCGCCCCCGGCCGTCGATCCGGCCGCCGCCCTCCAGCAGCCGGGCCCGGCCGGCGGCGCTGCGGGTGTCGAGGAGCCGGGTCGGTGCGACAGGCACCAGCATGGTCGCGTTCGACGTGCTGAACGCCGCGTCCGAGATTCGCCCCACGGAAGTGCCGTTGCCGACCTCCAGCCCGTACACGCCGACTCCGAGGGTACCCACGGCGAGATCGCTTGCCACGTGCAGGTCGCTGTGGGTCAGCTCCAGCGTCGCCCCGTTCGGGTTCCGCAGCGCCAGGGTGGCGGCACCGTCCGGGGCGGCGCTGGTCACGGTGGTGACGCCGGGGCTGTTCCGCTGGCCGAGGACGACCGGCTCACCGGGGGCGGCCGCCGCCGGGGCGGGCTCCACCGGGGGCGCGGCCTCGGCGGCGCTCGCCGGGGCGGCACCGCCGCCGACCGCGACGATCTGGCTCGGGTGGCCGACCAGCAGGCTGGTCAGGTCGACGATCACGTGGGTCGGCGCGGAGACCTGCACCGTCAGCACGCTGCGGTACCCGCCGAGGGTGCCCAGCTCGGCGAAGAGGAAGTTCGACAGGATCTGACCGGCGGCCGACCAGTTCACCGTCGACACGGTCGGCCTGGTACCACTGCCCCAGGCCGTCAGGAAGCCCGGACCGGTCATGCCGACCACTGTCACGTTGCCCTTGAGGGCGTAGCCGTCGCGGACCAGGTGGTCCAGGCTCAGCACGATGGGGTTACCGGGGGTGAGCCGTCCCGTCGGGTCGAGCGTCGAGGCGCCCGCGACGATGGTGCGGCGCAGGTCCGGGTCCCGGCTGTCCAGCACCCGGGTCGGCCGCACCGGGACCGAGGTGGTCGCCCACTCGCTCGTCCACAGCCAACTGTTGACCTCGTCGCCGGGCCGGCCGGCCTGGACGAACACGTCGCCGAGCGGGTCCACCGCGACGGTGCCGGTCGGCGAGTCCAGCACCTGCGGGTAGACCTGCTCGCCGGGTACCAGTCGCAACGGCGCACCCGCGGTGTTCCTCAGGGTGAGTCCGGCGTAGCCGAGGCTGAGCGTGGTGGTCGCCGGACCGGCATCGTTGGTCGTACCCATGGTGAGGTGGTCGCCCGGGGCGGCGTGGGCGGTGCCGGGCAGGCCGACGGTGGCGGCGACACCCGCGCCGGCCGTGGTGACGGCGACCGCGGCGGCCCGGCGCAGGAGGCGGCGGCGCTCCGGAACATGATCATGGTCAGGTTGCGGCTCGTGCGTCATTCCCACCCCCGTGTCGACATTCAGCACGGGGAATGCTGGCACGACCCACCCACCGGCTCAAGGACCGGACGGACAGGGCTCTCCACCGATGCCGGAGAACGGACCGGCCCCGCCCCCGGTCAGCGGGGCGGGGCCGTCCGGCGGTGCTCGCCGGTCAGCAGCCGGGCAGGCGCTCGATCAGGTAGCGCTCGACCTGGTCGAGGGCGACCCGCTCCTGGGCCATGGTGTCCCGGTTCCGCACGGTCACCGCGTCGTCGTCGAGGGTGTCGAAGTCGACGGTGACGCAGAACGGGGTGCCGATCTCGTCCTGCCGGCGGTAGCGGCGGCCGATCGCCTGCGAGTCGTCGAACTCGACCACCCAGCGCTTACGGAGCTGGGCGGCGAGCCCCTTGGCCTTCGGCGAGAGCGCCTCGTTGCGCGACAGCGGCAGCACCGCCACCTTGACCGGGGCCAGCCGGGGGTCGAAGCGCATCACGGTGCGCTTGTCGACGCCGCCCTTGGTGTTCGGGGCCTCGTCCTCGTCGTACGCCTCCAGCAGGAACGCCAGCACCGCGCGGGTGAGGCCGGCGGCCGGCTCGATGACGTACGGCACCCAGCGCTCGTTGCGGGTCTGGTCGAAGTACGACAGGTCCACCCCGGAGTGCTTGCTGTGCGTGGCCAGGTCGAAGTCGGTACGGTTGGCGACCCCTTCCAGCTCGGCGAACTCGGTGCCGCCGAACCGGAACCGGTACTCGATGTCGACGGTGCGCTTCGAGTAGTGGGAGAGCTTCTCCTTGGGGTGCTCGTAGAAGCGCAGGTTCTCCTCCGACAGACCCAGGTCGAGGTACCAGTTCCAGCGCTCCTGCAACCAGTACTCGTGCCACTGCTCGTCGGAGCCGGGCTCGACGAAGAACTCCATCTCCATCTGCTCGAACTCGCGGGTGCGGAAGATGAAGTTGCCCGGGGTGATCTCGTTGCGGAACGACTTGCCGGTCTGCGCGATGCCGAACGGCGGCTTCTTGCGGGCGGCGGTCGCCACGTTGTTGTAGTTGACGAAGATGCCCTGGGCGGTCTCCGGGCGCAGGTAGTGCAGGCCCTCGTCGCTCTCCACCGGGCCGAGGTAGGTCTTCATCAGGCCGTTGAACATCTTCGGCTCGGTGAAGGTGCCCTTGTTGCCGCAGTTGGGGCAGTTCAGCTCCTGCAACGAGGTCAGCGGCTTGCCGTGCTTCTCGGCGTACGCCTCCTCCAGGTGGTCGGCGCGGAACCGCTTGTGGCAGGACTGGCACTCGGTCAGCGGGTCGACGAACTCGGCGAGGTGGCCGCTGGCCTCCCAGACCTTGCGGGCGAGGATGACCGCCGAGTCGAGGCCGACGACGTCGTCGCGCTGCTGGACCATCGCCTTCCACCACTGCCGGCGGACGTTCTCCTTCAGCTCCACGCCGAGCGGACCGTAGTCCCACGCCGACCGGGTGCCTCCGTAGATCTCGCTGGAGGGGAAGACGAAGCCTCGGCGCTTGGCGAGGCTGACGACGGCGTCGATACGGTCGGCTGGCATGTTTCCTCCTACGCCGGCTGGCGGTCGGCGTGGCCATGAAGACGGGTGGGACCGGACGGCCCGGGACAACGGTACGACCAGCAGCGCCCCGGGCCCAGCAGAATACCGGGGACGGCTCAGCTGACCCCGCAGACCTCCATGCCGCCGCTCTGCTGGTCGGCGGCGAGGGTGACCTGCTGGGTGTCCCGGCCGCCGCCGCTGAAGGTGACGTCGACCGGCACGGTCAGGGTCTGCGGGTCGACGTCGCCCACCCGGTAGCTGGCGACCGCCGGCTCCTCGGCGACCCGGCGGGTGAACTCGCCCCGCGACTCCCGCCGCCGTGCGTCCTCGCAGAGGGTGTCGTAGGCCTTGCCGTACTCCTTGGCGACCAGGGCGCGGTAGTAGTCGTCGGTGACCGCCTGGCCCTGCTCCTCGATGGCCTGCACGTTGCTGACCACCAGCCCGACGGCTGCCGCGCCACCGCCGCCGCAGCAGATCAGCAGGGCCAGCGCGCCGACGCCGAGGCCCAGCCAGAGCCGCTTGCGGCTGCCCTCGGTGGGCGGGGCGGCGAACGGTGGGGCGACCCCGGGCCCCGGGGGCGGCGGGGGGACCCCCGGGTCCGACGGCGGGGTGGGCACGCCCGGGACACCCGGCGGGGTGGGGGTTCCCGGGCCACCCGGGGCGGCGGGCGGCGGTGCGCCGTCCGGGCCGGGTGTCGCGGGGTACGGCGGTGGGGCTGCCGGGCCGGGAGCGGTCATAGGAGCAGGGTAGTGCCCCCGGGCCCGACGCTGCGGACGCGCGGCCCGATCGGACTCGCTGCTACCGGACACGCAGCCGGATGTGGTTCAGCGGTGCGGACGCGCGGCCCGGTCGCTGTCGACGACCACCACCTCGCCGTCGGGGGCCGCGCCGGCCAGCGTCTCGTACGCCGAGGGTTCGTCGACCGACTCGGCGAGCAGCGGCACGGCGGTGATCTTGACGTCGAACCCGCCCAGCGCCCGCCGGTACGTCCCGACCGACTCCCACTCGGTGAGCAGGCACCAGTGCCGGGGGTCGTCGAGGGCGCGCAGGAGTTCACCGCGCAGGTAGCCGGGGCGGGCGGCGAGCGCGGCCAGCGCGGCGTGCGCCCGGGCGGTGAAGTCGTCCGACGCCTCGACGGCGACCACGAACCGGTTGGTGACCAGCACCGGGTTCCTCCTCGTAGAGTCTGTGGGATGCAGCCTACGCAGCGCCCTCTGCTGGCCCGGTTGGCCCGGGCGAACCCGACGTCGGTGTTCCTCGCCACCCTGGCGCTGGTGCTGGTGGCGCTCTTCGCGCCCGGCCCGGTCGGTGGGCTGCTCCTGCTGGCGCTGGCCGCAGGGCTGGCCTACCTGCTGACGGTCACCTGGCCGGTGCAGGCACCGCAGACCCGGCTGATCCGGCTGGTGATGCTGACGCTGCTGGTGGCGGTGGCCCTGGTCAAGCTCTTCTGACATGCACCCATGCGTTTTTGACAATCATTCTCGTTTTCACGGACAGTTGCCGACATGACCTCCCGCACCCCGCTCCGCGCCCTGACCGCCGCCGCCACCGCCCTGCTCGTCCTGACCGGCGGCACCGCCTGCTCGACCGAGGGCGCCGGGGCCGACCCGGACCGGGTGGACGTGGTCGCCGCCTTCTATCCCCTCCAGTTCGTCGCCGAGCGGGTCGGCGGGGACGCGGTCACCGTCACCAACCTGGCCAAGCCGGGCGCGGAACCGCACGACCTGGAACTCAACCCGCGCCAGGTCGGCCAGGTCAGCGAGGCCGAGCTGGTCTTCTATCTCAAGGGCTTCCAGCCGGCGGTGGACGAGGCGGTCGCGCAGAACGCCGCCGACCGGGCCTTCGACGTGACGACCGTCGCACCGCTGCGCGACGCGACAGCCGACGGGCACGACCACGAGGGTGAGGACGGTCACGCCGAGGAGAGCGGCGGCAAGGACCCGCACCTCTGGCTCGACCCGACCCGGCTGGCCACCGTCGCCGACAGGCTCGCCGAACGGCTCGGCGCCGTCGACCCGGACCGGGCCGCCGACTACACGACCCGGGCCCGGACGCTGCGCGGCGAGCTGGAGAAGCTCGACACCGAGTACGCCGCCGGCCTGAAGACCTGCCAGCGCCGGGAGATCGTGGTCAGCCACGCCGCGTTCGGCTACCTCGCCGAGCGTTACCAGCTGGAGCAGATCGGCCTCACCGGGCTAACCCCCGACACCGAGCCCGCCCCGCAGCGGCTGGCCGAGGTCGCCCGCGAGGCCCGCGAGCACCGCGCCACCACGATCTTCTTCGAGACGCTGGTCAGCCCGAAGGTCGCCGAGACCATCGCCGCCGAGGTCGGCGCGAAGACCGCGGTGCTCGACCCGATCGAAGGGCTCTCCGCTGACGGGGGTGGGGACTACCTTTCGGTGATGCGCACCAACCTGACCACGCTCCGTACCGCCCTGGGGTGCTCGTGACCGCTCCCGTCATCCAGGTCGCGCACGCCACCGCCGGCTACGACGGCCGCCCGGTGCTGCGGGACGTCTCGCTGACCGTCACCGCCGGCGAGGTGGTGGCGGTGCTCGGCGCCAACGGCTCCGGCAAGTCCACCCTGATCCGGGCCGTACTCGGGCTGGTCCCGCTGGGTGCCGGCACCGTCGAGCTGTTCGGCGTCCCGCAGCGCCGGTTCCGGCAGTGGCACCGGATCGGGTACGTCCCGCAGCGCCTCGGGGCCGGCAGCGGCGTGCCGGCAACTGTCCGTGAGGTGGTGGCCTCGGGGCGGCTGGCCCGCCGGGGCGTGCTGCGCCCGCCGGGCCGGGCCGACCGGGCCGCGGTGGACGCGGCGCTGCGCGCGGTGGGGCTCGCCGACCGGGCCCGCGACCCGGTGGCCACCCTCTCCGGCGGCCAGCAGCAGCGCACCCTGATCGCCCGCGCCCTGGCCGGTGAGCCGGAGCTGCTGGTGCTCGACGAGCCGACCGCCGGGGTCGACGCGGCCAGCCAGGAGGCGTTCGCCGGGGCGTTGCGGGAGTTCACCGCCGGCGGCGGGACGGTGCTGCTGGTCGCCCACGAGCTGGGACCGCTGCGCCCGCTGATCAGCCGGGCGGTGGTGGTGCACCAGGGTGGCGTCTGCCACGACGGCCCGGTGCCCGAACCGGCCGGGCACCACGCCGAACCCGACCACGACCACGTGCACCCGCACGGTCCCGAGGAGCCCGCCGGGCTGTGGAGCAGCTGAACGATGGACCTCTTCCAGTACGACTTCATGCAGCGGGCGCTGGTCGGTGCCCTGGTGATCGGGCTGGCCGCCCCCGCCCTCGGCATCTACCTGGTGCAGCGGCGGCTGGCCCTGATCGGTGACGGCATCGGCCACGTCGCGCTCACCGGCGTCGGGGCGGGCCTGCTGCTCAACCGGTCCCCGGTGCTGGTGGCGGTGGTCGCCGCGATCCTCGGTGCGGTCACCATCGAGCTGGTCCGGGCCCGGGGTCGCACCTCCGGCGACCTGGCGCTGGCGCTGCTGTTCTACGGCGGCATCGCCGGTGGGGTGATGCTGGTCGGTCTCTCCGACGCCAGCAGCGCCAACCTCAACGCCTACCTGTTCGGCTCGCTCACCACCACCTCCCCCGCCGACCTGACCACCATCGCGGTGCTCGGCGCGAGCATCGCGGTGCTCATGCTGGCGCTGCGCCCGGCGCTGTTCGCGGTCTGCCACGACGAGGAGTACGCCCGGGTCGCCGGGTTGCCCGTGCGGGCGTTGAACATGCTGCTGGCGGTCGCCACCGCGGTCACCGTCACCATCGCCATGCGGGCCGTCGGCGTCCTGCTGATCAGCGCGCTGATGGTGGTGCCGGTGGCCACCGCGCAGCAGGTCACCCGGGGCTTCCGCAGCACCATGACGGCGGCCATGGCGCTCGGCCTGTTCGCCGCCGGGGCGGGGGTGTGGGTGGCGGCCACCGCCGACACCGCCCCCGGCGCCTCGGTGGTGCTGCTGGCGATCGCGTCGTTCCTCGTGGTGGCGCTGGCCGCGGCCGCCCGGCGGGTGCTGCGCCGCCGGGCCACCCCGGCCGTGGTCAGCGCGCCGGAGCCGCACGAGGTGGTGCTGCGGTGACGCCGACCGACGAACCGTCACTGGTATTGGTTACCGTTACGGGGTGACCGGCACCCACGGCTACGACGCCTTCGAGGGCGCGGGCGAGCTGCTCCGGGCGCTGTCCGCGCCGATCCGGCTGGCGATCGTGAGCGAGCTGGCCCAGGGCGAGCGGTGCGTGCACGAGCTGGTCGAGCAGCTCGGCGCACCGCAGCCGCTGGTCTCCCAGCACCTGCGGGTGCTGCGCGGCGCGGGGGTGGTGCGGGGTTCCCGGCGCGGCCGGGAGATCGCCTACGCCCTGGTCGACGAGCACGTCGCGCACATCGTCGCCGACGCGGTCAGCCATGCCGGGGAGGGGCCGTCCGCCCCCGGTGAGCCGGCCGCCGGGCGCGCGGGGGGTGCCGGGCGGCCCGCGTCGTGGCACGCTGTCGGCCGTGAAGATCTACGCTGACCGTTTTCCGGTCGCCCTCCGTCAGTTCCTCACCGATCTCCTCGTCGTCGCCTGGGTCTATGCGGCGATCCGCTTCGCGATGTGGCTGTACGACCTGGTGGAGAAGCTTGCCGTACCGGGGCGGAAGCTGGAGGGGGCCGGCGGCGGCCTCGCCGACAACCTGGCCGAGGCCGGTGGCAAGGTGGGCCGGGTGCCGCTGGTCGGCGACGAGCTGACCGGCCCGTTCACCAAGGCCGCCGACGCCGCCCGCGCGGTGGCCGAGGCCGGCCGCGACCAGCAGGACCTGGTCGGTCAGCTCGCGTGGGCGTTGAGCATCGCGGTGCTGGTCTTCCCGCTCGGCCTGGTGCTGTTCGGCTGGCTGCCGCTGCGGCTGCGCTGGATGCGCCGGGCCGCGTCGGCGAAGGCCCTCGCCGCCGGGCCGGCCGGCCGGGACCTGCTGGCACTGCGCGCGCTGACCAGTCAGCCGCTGCGCAGGCTGACCCGGATCGACCCCGACGTGGCGCAGGCGTGGCGGCGGGGCGACGACGCCACCGTTGACGCGCTCGCCGCCCTGGAGCTGCGCCGACTCGGCCTGCGCGGTGGTCGGTAGGCACCGTCACCTGTTGTGTCCCCCCGGCCCGCAGGCTTAGATGATGGTGAATGTCTTAGGTCTGCAAAGCCGTCGTCGTGCGTCGGCACGGACGGCCCGGAGAGGGAGCGTCCCCATGCCCGTGTCCCGCAGTCGGTCGATCCTCGCGGCGGGAGCCGCCGGGGTGGTGGCGGTGCTGGCCGCCACCCTCATCGGCCTGCCCCCGGCCAGCGCCGCCACCGGTGACGGCTCCCCCACCGACGCGAACATCGCCTTCGTCGGCCGTTGGGACCGCAGCAACAGCAGCGCGTACGTGCCGAACTGGGCGGGCGCCTACCTGAAGACCGGGTTCACCGGCACCACTGTCAAGCTGCGGCAGCGCCGCACCATCGACCTCTACTACAGCATCGACGGGGCCGACTTCCGCTATCTGACCAACGTCAGCGGCACGGTCAACCTGACCCCGACCCCGCTGCGCGCCGGCAACCACACGCTTGTGGTGTCGTACCGGGTGGTCGCCGGCTCGTACACCGGCGACGCGGTGTTCCAGGGGCTCACCCTCGACTCGGGCGCGCGTACCCTGCCGGCGGCGGTCCGGCCCCAGCTGATCGAGTTCGTCGGCGACTCCATCACCCTCGGCACCACCTCGTCCCGCACGGCGCTGACCGCGTACGGCTGGCTGACCGGCGAGCAGCTCGGCACCGAACACACCCAACTCGGCTACGGCGGGGGCTGCCTCGTCGCCACCGCCGACGGCTGCGTCAGCGTCGCCAGCCAGTTCCTCCGCACCGGGTACGCGGCGAACAGTCCGGCCTGGGACTTCAGCCGCTACCAGGCCGACGCCGTGGTGATCAACCTGGGCACCAACGACCGCAGTCACGGGGTGAGCGGCACGGACTTCCAGAACCAGTACGCCACGTTCATCCGTACCGTGCGGGGCAAGTACCCGCGCGCGGCGATCTTCGCGCTGCGCACCTTCAGCGGCCGGTACGCCGCGGAGACCGCCGCCGCCGTCAGCACGGTCACCGGCGGCGGCGACCGCAACGTGTTCTACGTGGACACCACCGGCTGGCTGCCGGCCGACGGGCTGAGCGACTCGGTGCACCCGAACGACGCCGGGCACCGGGCGATCACGGCCCGGCTCGCCCCGGTCATCGCGGCGAAGCTGACCACCACGCCGACGCCCACCCCCACCACGGCACCGCCGACCACCGCACCGCCGACCACCGCACCGCCGACCACCGCACCCCCGACCACCGCACCCCCGACCACCGCACCCCCGACCACCGCGCCGCCGGTGACCACGCCGCCGCCCGGCGGGACCGGATGCGCCGTCGGGTACGCGGTCACCGGGCAGTGGCAGGGCGGGTTCCAGGGCGAGGTGACGATCCGCAACA
>NZ_JBMDWU010000195.1:0-1845 GCF_048594385.1 Micromonospora sp.
CCGCACCCCCGGGGGGGCTGTCCTCGGGTCCCCCGCGCCGGGGGCCCGGGTGGACAGCTCCGTTACCGGCGACTCCTGAGCTCACCCGAGCTGGCCGCCGCGACGAAGCCGGTCCAGGCGGCGGGCGGAAAGGTCAGCACCGGGCCGGGCCGGTCCTTGCTGTCCCGTACCGCGACCGCGTCGGTGAACGCCGCCACCTCGACGCAGTCGCCCTCGCTGCCGGACCGGGACGACGTCCGCCACACCCCGTCACGTCTCATCGGCCATCTCCTTCGCCGTCGCCACGATCAACTCGCGGCTCTCGTCCTCGTCGAGCGCCCGCTCACCGAGCGAGCGCCAGGCTTCCTCATAGGTCTGGATCTCGTGGGCCTTGTCAAGGTAGACCGCACCGCACGGGCCGTCCATGTAGATGGTGGTCGGCTCCGGGTCGCGCACGTCGGTCGGGAAGTCGAGCATGGTGAAGGTGCCCGCCTGCGCCCAGCGGACCAGCCCGGCCGCCAGCGGCAGCACGCGCAGCCGGATGTTGTGTTGCCGACTCATCGTGACCAGCGCGTCGAGCTGACGGACCATCGCCGCCCGGTCCCGCAGCGGCCGGCGCAGCACCGCCTCACTGAGAATCACGTCGAGCTGCGGTGGGCGTGGCACCGCCCGCGCCAACAGGCGCTGCCTCCGGAGTCGAACCTCCACCTTTGCGTTCCGATCTGCCGCTGGCAGATCCGGCTGGTCGATCGAGATGAGTTCGTGGATGTACTCGACCGTCTGCAACAGGCCCGGCACGAGGTCTGCCTCGTACTTGCGAATCCTGGTGGCGGTGGCTTCCAGGCCCACGTAGAGCTTGAACCAGTCCTTGATCGCCTCGCCGTAGCTGTGCCACCATCCGTGCGCCTTGGTCTCCCGGGCCAGGGCACGCATCGTCTCGATGGTCTCCCGGGACGCGCCGTACACCCGGCACATCGCCTCCACGTCGTTCGGATGCATGGAGACCTGACCGGTCTCGTAACGCCAGATGCGCGGCGTCGACCATTCGAGTTCCTTGGCCGCCGCCGCCACTGTCACATACGCGCCTTCCCGAAGCTCTCTCAGGTATCTGCCGAGCTGTCTACGCGGGACGGTGCTCCCCGAATCGTCCACGTCATCTCCTCCGGTGCCGCTGCGTAATGCACCTCATCCCTTGGTTCGCATTCTTCAGCAAAACATTGCGCTCGGCTAGTAGTGAAATGACCATCGTGGATGACCAGCCGCAACAGGGCGGCGGTCGCCGGGGGTGGGAGTCCTTCCGACGCCTCATCCCGACTCCCGCCCCCGGTCCCGGACGGCACCCCCGGAGGCACGATGGACATTCTCGGCACGCTTCGATCGCCGAAACCCGTACCCATGTCGCCACGGCATCGGCGGAACTGGTCGCGGTGGGGTCGGTACTGCACCTGCGGCCTGCGCTGGCCGTGCCCGGACCGGCTGGCCGGCGTACCCCGGCGGGAACCGCCACCGTCCACGCTGCCCGCGCCGCGCCACCACCTGTGGAACGGTCCCACCGCCGTGCACTGGGTGAGCGCGGCGGGCCTGATCACCCGTGGCCAGGCCTACCGGGCGAACGGCGGCCACCGGTGACCACGCCGGCCGGCACGGTGACGGTGGGCGACCTGGTCACGGTGGGCGAGGCCGACTACTGCTACGGGACCGGCCCGTTGCGGCTGCGGCTCACCGCGCCGCCGGCCGGCCTCGACCGTGTCGGGCTGGAGTGGGTCGAGCTGACCGGGGTGCCCCTGCACCCGGACGGCGGGGAGGCGCAGGGTGGACGGTCGCGTACCGTCCTGGTCCGGGTGGCCGCGCTGCGCGGTCGGTCCG
>NZ_JBMDWU010000196.1:0-11418 GCF_048594385.1 Micromonospora sp.
GGCGACCGGAAAACCTACCCCGCCGGGGGGGGCCCCCGGCCCCCCGGCCCCTGCGGGTATCTGGGTGTGGGGGGCCCCGGCCCGGGGGTGTCCCCCCCGTACCGTCCGCCCCCACAACTCCAGGATCGGCAGGGTCAGGCGTTGACCGGCTCCTTGTCGAGGTGGGCGCGGAGGCCTTCGCCCTCGATGTCCACGTTGGGCAGGGCCCGGTCGAGCCAGCGGGGGAGCCACCACGCCCTGGCGTTCAGCAGGGACATCACGGCGGGGACGATGGTCATCCGGACCACGAAGGCGTCGATGGCGACACCGACGGCGAGCGCGAAGCCCATCGACTTGATCACCGGGTCGTCGAGGAAGACGAAGCCGCCGAAGACCGACATCATGATCAGCGCGGCGGCGGTGACCACCCGGGCCCCGTGCCCCATCCCGTTGATGGTGGCCTGCCGGGCCGTGTCCCCGTGCACGAAGTCCTCCCGCATCCGGGAGACCAGGAAGACCTCGTAGTCCATGGCCAGGCCGAACAGGATGCCGATCAGCAGGATCGGCAGGAAGCTGATCAGCGGGGCCGGGCTGTCCAGGCCGACCAGGCTGGCGAGGTGACCCTGCTGGAACACCGCGACGGTGATGCCGAAGGTGGCGGCCACCGTGAGCAGGAAGCCCAGCGCGGCCTTCACCGGCACCAGGATCGACCGGAAGACCAGCATCAGCAGCAGGATCGACAGCCCCACCACGAGCAGCAGGTAGACCGGCATCGCGTCGGACAGCTTCTCGGACACGTCGATGCCGATCGCGGTGACGCCGGTCAGCAGCACCTCGGCGTTGCCGATCGAGCCCACCCGGTCCCGGATGTCGTGCACCAGCGTCTCGGTGGCCGCGTCGGTCGGCCCGCTCTTCGGGATCACCCCGATCAGCGCGGTCCGCCCGGAGGGGTCGAGCTGCGGCGGGGCCACCGCCAACACCCCGTCCGTACGCTGGACCAGCGCGGCGACCTGCGGCACGGCCGCGGCGGTGTCCTGCGGGGAGTCCGAGGTGACCACCACGGCGAGCCGGCCGGTGAAGCCCGGACCGAAGCCCTCCCGGATCAGGTCGGCACTGGTGCGGGCCGGACTGCCCACCGGGGCGGTGCTGGCGTCCGGCAGGGCGATCCGCATGTCCTGCGCCGGCAGGGCGAGCAGCCCCAGACCCAGCAGGCCGACCAGGATCACCGGGATGCGCAGCCGGGTCACCCACTGCGCCCAGCGGAACCCGAAGCCGGAACGGTCCTCGGCGGCCGGCACGGCGTCGACGGCGTCGGTGGCCTCGGCCGCCGGGGTGACGTTGCGCAGCTTGCGGGGCAGCACCCGGCGGCCGGCGAAGCCGAGCAGCGCCGGGGCGAGGGTGATCGCCACCAGCACCGCCACGCTGACCGTGCCGGCGGCGGCCAGACCCATCACGGTGAGGAACGGGATACCGACCTCGGCGAGGCCGGCGAGCGCGATGACCACGGTGGCGCCGGCGAAGAGCACGGCGGAACCGGCGGTGCCGACGGCCCGGCCGACCGCCTCCTCCGGGGTGAGCCCTTCGAGCAGGTGCTGCCGGTGCCGGGAGGTGATGAACAGCGAGTAGTCGATGCCGACCGCCAGGCCGAGCATCAGGGCCAGGATGGGCGCGGTGCTGGTCAGCTCGACCACGCTGCTGAGCGCGAACAGGCCGGCCATGCCGACCCCGACGCCGATCAGCGCGTTCAGCATGGTCATCCCGGCCGCGACCAGCGACCCGAACGTGATGATCAGGACGATCGCGGCGACGAGCACGCCGAGCGCCTCGGTCGACCCGACCTCCGGCTCCGCGTTGAGCACCTCACCGCCGGGGGCGATCTGCCACCCCTGGGCCTCGGCCTGCGCGCCGACCTTCTCGTACGCCGCCCGCTGGTCGTCGGTGACGTCGTCCGCGCCGGTGGCGAACTGCACCTGGATCAGCGCGTAGCGGCCGTTGGGGGTGATCGCCTGGGACTGGTACGGGTCGACCGCGCCGATGACGCCGGGCAGGGTGGCCGCCTCCTGGACGACCCCCTTGACCACGGCCTGCCCGTCCGGGGTGGTCAACTGGCCGTCGGCGGGTGCCTTCACCGCGATGGTGCCGGTGGCGCCGCTGGCTGCCGGGAACCGCTCGGCGAGCAGGTCCAACGCCTGCTGCGACTCGGTGCCGGGCATGGTGAAGTTGCTGGCCGTCGGGCCCTTCAGGGTGGCGGCGGCGATGCCGAGGCCGACGAGTACGACGAGCCATACGGCGACGACGAGTCGCCGGCGGCGCAACGATGCCCGGCCTAGCCGGTACAGCAGGGTCGCCATCAGATCCTTGTCCTCAATCCTGGTGTTGGTGGTCGAGAGGTGGCCGTGGTGGCGGCGGTGTGGGGGTGACGAGCACCCGCTGGGCGACGGCCAGCAGGGCGGGACGCAGTTCCTCGTCGGAGATGTCGGCGAACGCGCCGCACCCCTCGGCGATGCCGGCGAGCAGCACCAGCGCGGCGACCCGCGCGTCCTGCCCGCCGTCGGGGCCGGTCATCGCCTCGATCAGCCGCTCGGAGATCCGCTGGATGTGGGCGAAGGCCGGTTGGGCGAGCAGTTCCGGGAACTCCCCGCGCAGCAGCGCGATCTCACCCCGGAACCGCACCGCGAGGTCGACGAAGCCCTCCGCCGCCACGCGTTGCGCGGCCGCGCCGGTCAGCGCCGAGATCCGCTCGTCCAGCTCACAGAGGACCGCGATCGGTCCTGCCATCAGCTCGGCGAGCAGGGCTTCCTTACCCGCGAAGTGGTAGAGCACCGCCGCCTTGGAACAGCCCACCTCGCGGGCGATGTCCTGCAACGAGGTGCCCTTGTAGCCGGTCACCGCGAACCGCCGGGCCGCTGCGGCGAGAATCTCGCCGTGCGTGCGGGGGGTACGTCGGATCATGCGTTCCAGCATGCCTGACCGATCGGTCAGACCCTGACCGATCGGTCAGAGCAAGTCGGTGGCGTTCGCCACAGCGCGGTGTCGCTCACCCCCGGTCGTGCTCCCGGTCGTACGCCGCCCGCGCCTCGCTGATCGCCGCCCGGTGCCGGTCCGCCCAGGCGGTCAGCGCCCGCAACGGCTCGTACAGCTCCAACGCCATCGGGGTGGCCCGGTACTCGACCCTCGGCGGCACGCCCGGGTGCACCCGACGGTGCAACAGGCCATCCCGCTCCAGGTTACGCAGGGTCAACGTGAGCATCCGGCGGCTGATCCCCTCGACCTGCCGGGTCAACTCCGAGAAGCGGACCGGGCCGGGGGAGGCGGCCAGCAGGATGCCGATCGCCCACTTGCCGCCCACCCGGTCCAGCGCCTCCCGCAGGGTGCAGTCGCCGTCCCGCCCGCCGCCGGCGCACTCGTCGCTGTCCTGCTGCCCGCCGTGCCGTTCTGCACCGCCCTGGTCCGTGCCGGGCTGGTCCGTGCCGTCCTGGTCCGTGTCGTGCTCGTTCCTGCCGTCCTGGTTCATGCCGTGCTCGTCCGCGTCGTGCTGGTCTCCGGCGGCCTGGCCGTGCCGTTCCGGGTCGGCGCGGCCGGCGTCGTCCTGCTGCCCGCCGGTGCGGCCGTCGCTGTGTTCCCGGGACACGAGGGCTCTCCTTCCGCCGGTGTCATGGTCACAGACGGACACCTCGACGACGGGACCGGCCGTCGACCGTGTCGGGGTTGCGCCGGGCCGGCACGGCCGGGAGGGTGGGCGGATGGGTGGGGCGGAGGAGACGCGGGACGGGGTCGACCTGACCAACCTGGGCCAACCCTTGCTCGCCGGGAGTGACCTGACCAAGCGGGACCTGGTCGACTACCTCGACGCCGTACACGAGCGCATCCTGCCCGGCCTGCGCGACCGGCCGCTGTCGGTGGTCCGGCTGCTGCGTGGGCAGGAGCCGTTCATGCAGAAGAACCTGCCGAAATACACCCCCGACTGGGTACGCCGCACCGCGATCTGGGCCGAGACCTCGCACCGCCAGGTGTCGTACGCGCTCTGCGACGACCGGCGCACCCTGCTCTGGTTCGCCAACCAGCGGGCGATCGAGTACCACCCGGCGCTGGTCACCGCGACCCGCCCCGAGCAGCCCACCCACCTCGTGCTCGACCTCGACCCGCCCGAGGGGGACGCCTTCCCCACGGTGGCCCGGGTCGCCGGGGCGGTCCGCCGCGCGCTGGCCGACGTCGGGCTGGCCGGAGCGGTGAAGACCAGCGGGGCCAAGGGGCTGCACGTCTTCGTACCGGTGCACCCGGACAGCACCGCCGAGGAGGTGGCCGCCGCGACCCGGGCGCTGGCCGTGCACACCGAGCGTCTCGACCCGCAGGCGGCGACCACCGCCTTCATCCGGGAGGACCGGGGCGGCCGGGTCTTCGTCGACCCCACCCGGGCCGGTGGGGCGACGGTGGTCGCCGCGTACAGCCCCCGGATGCGCCCCGGGCTGCCGGTCTCCTTCCCGGTGGCCTGGGACGACCTCGACCGGGTCACCCCCGGCGACTTCACCGTGCGGACCGTCCCGGCGATGCTCGGCGACCGCGACCCGTGGGCCGGGGCGATGCCCCCGCCGCAGCGCCTCCCCGCCGACCTGGTGGCCGAGGGGCGGACCATCCCGGTGCCCCGGGTGCAGGCCATGCACGAGGGAAAACGCCGCGCCAGAGCCCGCCGTCTGCCTCAGGATGGGCGGTGATCGACTCCCGTGGGCCGGTGTAGCGGCATCGCCGAGCCGAGACAGCGCCACGGGGGCGACATTGGGTTGATCATCGCGGTGGCACAGACGGCCGCCACGGGCCGCCGACGGCCGGACATGGCCGGACACACGACGAAGGCCGCTGATCGGGTTTCCCCTGTTCAGCGGCCTTCTCGTGCTGGTCGTGGCTTCCTTAGCAAGTGTGCCCCCGGCAGGATTCGAACCTGCGCCCCCGCCTCCGGAGGGCGGTGCTCTATCCCCTGAGCTACGGGGGCTCAGCGACCTGAGAAGAGTAGCAAACCCCCTCCGGGATCACCGAATCGCCACCCGGCACCCCTCGGCGCATCACGCTGACCTGCGTGATCATGAGGGCGGGCCGGTGTCGACCGCGACGGCCGTCGGCGGCGGAGCGTCAACGGCGGCCGAGCGGATCGGCCGCCGGCCGGGCGGACCGCCACCGCCCCCACCCGGGCGGATCGAGGCCGGTGGCGGTGGCCGGGCCGGTCAGGCGGCGGCCAGGGTGCGCCCGCAGCTCGGCAGCGGGTGCAGGACGATGCGCCGGGGCAGCCGGCGGGGCCACTCGTTGCGGGGCCAGGAGCCGTCCACGATCAGGTGCACCGGGTGCTGGTCGGCGCCGCTGAGCCGGAGCACGAAGTCGCGGGGCAGCGGCGGGTCCACGCTCGGCGTGGTGACCATGAACCGGACCCGGCCCCGGGAGGACACCGCCGAGATCACCTCGGCGGCGGGCATGGTGCCGAGCAGGCGTACCCGGCCGATCCAGTAGACCTCCGCGTCGTGTTCCTGGGCGGCCCGGGTGATGGCCGGGTATTCGCCGCGCACCCAGCGTTCGACCGCACCGACGCAGAGCCCGCAGGCCCGCTCGCGTGGTTCCCGGGGACCCAGCCCCCAGGCCCGCAGGTACGCCCCGACGGTGCCGGTGTCCATGGTGAGGTCGAAGCGGCGCTGGATCAGCGCGGCGAGGCTCTGGCGTGTCCAGAGTTCCTCGTCCAGCCCGAACCCGTCGGGGTGGACGCCGCGCAGTACGTCGATCAGTTCGAGTTCCTGTTGCCGGCTGAGCGCTCCCGACTCGCCCTGCCGGTGTCCGCGACGGGCGGCTGCCACCGCTCCGTCACCGCCGATGGTGTGGCGTCGGCACCAGCTGGTGACCGAGCGCCGCGCGTCTCTGAGTGCAACCCCCACGTCCTACGCAACGAGCACTAATCGCAACTGGTCACGATATGTGGGTAGAAACCTCTCGTAGGGCCTCAAAGGTGCTTAGCTCGCTAAAGATGCAAATCACCCATAACCTGTCATCGGGGTCGAAGAACGCGCGGAGGCCCGCGTCCGCCGGGGCGGTACGCGGGCCTCCAGGAAGGTCGGGCGGGTCAGCCGCCCAGGCGCTTCAACGCGTTCTGCAGGTTGGTCAGGTCGGTCTGCTGGGTGTTCTTCATGATCTGGGCGACCTTGAGGACGTCGTCGTCGCTGCCGGCGTCGAGGATGCCCTGGATCATGTGGATGCCGCCGAGGTGATGCTTGATCATCATCTGGAGGAAGAGGACGTCCAGCTCGCGCCCCTGGGCGACACGCAGCTTGGCCATCTCCTCCGGCGTCGCCATGCCGGGCATCAGGCCGTTCTCGACCGTGGCCCCGTCGGGCATCCAGGCCATCCGGGGCTCGCTGCCGGTCGGGTCGAGCCCCCACGACCGCAGCCAGGTCTGCATGGTGCCGATCTCGCCCTGCTGGCCGGTGGCGATGTCGCCGCCGATCTGCCGTACCTCGGGGTCGGTGCCCCGGTCGAAGGCGATCAGCCCCATCTCGACCGCCTGGGCGTGGTGGGTGCTCATGTCCCGGGCGAAGCCGGCCTCCGCCGAGCTGTCGCCCGGCCGGGTCAACGTCGGGGTGAGCAGTCCGCCGGCGTACCCGAGGAGGAGGCCGACCACGACGGCGGCGGCCAGCGCGAGCACGCCGTAACGGCCGGCGGGCCGCCCGTCACCTGCGGAGGTGACCGGGGGCTCGACGGGCGGCGGGTCGGTCGTCGCGGGAGCGGTCATCGCCACGTCCTCACTGGGTGGGCTGCTGCTGTTGCTGCGGGAGGTTGTCGCGCGGGGCGGTGCCGGTGGCCGTGATGCCCTGACCGCAGTTGGCGTTCGGGCCCTCGACCGAGGCGTTCACCCGCAGGGTCTTGATGAACTCGTCGATCCGGCTGTCGTCGGCGTTGTCGACCTTGAGCTGGTAGCCCCACGCCTGGAGCGAGATCGGCTTGTCCAGCCCCTCGAACGGGCTGAGCATGGCCTTCTCGACACCCTGCACCTTGCTGCGGAGCTTGCTGACCTGGTCGGCCGGCAGGTCGGGGCGGTAGGTGATCCACACCGTGCCGTGCTCCAGGCTGTGCACCGCGTGCTCGTTGGCGATCGGGGCGTCGTAGACGTCACCCATGCAGTTCTGCCAGGCCGGGTTGTGCGGGCCGGCCACCGGCGGGAGCACGTCGTACTTGATCGCGCCCTGCTGGTGCTGGCCACCCTGGACGAGCTTGGGGTCCTTGTCCCGGAAGTCGACGATGCCGTCGATGTCGGCGGCCCGCTGCTCCCACGACTTCGAACCCTGGAAGGCCGCGTACGCGCCGTAGCCGATGATCGAGACGGCGAGCACGCCCACGGCGACGAACAGGGCGATCGGGCCCCAGGACCGGCCCTGGCTCACCTTCACCGGCGTGATCGGCTTGCGGGGGCCCTTACCGCCCGAGGTCTGCCGGGGCGCGCCCGCGGACTTGCCGCCCCCGGGCTTGGCGTCGGCCGCGGGCCGGCCGGCCGCCGGCTTCTTACCGGTGCTGACCACGGTCGGACGGCGCTGCGGGCCGCCCGGGGTGCTGATGCTCATCGTGCCTCGTCAGGTCGGTCGGTCAGGGGATCTGGCGGGCCGGGTGACGCTCAGGGTCGCCGCCGAGTGCCCGAGTCTACCCCCGATAACATGGTTCGGTGACTCCCGCAGAACTGGCCGAGGTCGTCCTCTCCGCAGCCCACGCCGTTTTCACCGAGCGTGGGCTCGACCCCGCCGCGCTCCCGGCGCACACGGCGGTGGAGCGACCGCGCAATCCCGACCACGGCGACTACGCCTCGACGCTGGCGCTCCAGCTCAGCAAGAAGGTGGGCGTCCCGCCCCGGGAGCTGGCCGCCGCGCTGGCCGACCAGCTCGGCCGGGCGGCCGGGATCAAGTCGGTGGAGATCGCCGGCCCCGGGTTCCTCAACATCCGGCTCGACGCCGCCGCCGCCGGCCAGCTCGCCCGGGTGATCGTCGAGGCCGGCGCGGAGTACGGCCGCAGCGACCGGCTCGCCGGCCAGCGGATCAACCTGGAGTTCGTCTCGGCGAACCCGACCGGCCCGGTGCACATCGGCGGGGTCCGCTGGGCGGCCGTCGGCGACGCGCTCAGCCGGCTGCTGCGGGCGACCGGCGCCGACGTCGGCACCGAGTACTACTTCAACGACGCCGGGTCGCAGATCGACCGGTTCGCCCGGTCGCTGCTCTGCGCGGCCAAGGGCGAGCCGGCCCCCGAGGACGGCTACGGCGGGGCGTACATCGCCGAGATCGCCGAGCAGGTCCGGGCGGTCCGGCCGGACGTGCTCGACCTGCCCGACGGCGAGGCCCAGGAGGTGTTCCGGGTCGAGGGCGTCACGCTGATGTTCGCCGAGATCAGGTCCTCGCTGCGCGGCTTCGGGGTGGAGTTCGACACCTACTTCAACGAGAAGGACCTGCACGACCGGGGCGAGCTGGACCTCGCCCTGGACCGGCTGCGCGCACAGGGCCACCTGTACGAGGCCGACGGGGCGACCTGGCTGCGCACCACCGACTTCGGCGACGACAAGGACCGGGTGCTGCGCAAGTCCAACGGCGAGTGGACCTACTTCGCCGCCGACTGCGCCTACTACCTGGACAAGCGGGAGCGCGGCTTCGAGCGGGTCGTGATCATGCTGGGTGCAGACCACCACGGCTACCTCGGGCGGATGAAGGCGATGTCCGCCTGCTTCGGCGACGACCCGGCGGTCAACCTGGAGATCCTCATCGGCCAGCTGGTCAACCTCGTCCGGGACGGCGTGCCGCTGCGGATGAGCAAGCGCGCCGGCACCGTGGTCACCCTGGAGGACCTGGTCGACGCGATCGGGGTGGACGCGTCCCGCTACGCGCTGGCCCGCTACTCCAGCGACTCGCCCATCGACATCGACGTCGAGCTGTGGACCCGGGCCACCCGGGACAACCCGGTCTACTACGTGCAGTACGTCGCCGCCCGGACGGCGAGCGTCGGCCGTAACGCCGCCGAGGTCGGCCTGAGCCGGGGCGACGGGGCCGGGTTCCACCCCGAGCTGCTCGACCACGACAAGGAGAACGAGCTGCTCAAGGCGCTCGCCGAGTTCCCCGCCGTGGTCGCCGCCGCCGCCGAGCTGCGCGAGCCGCACCGGGTCGCCCGCTACCTGGAGGACCTCGCCGGGGCGTACCACCGGTTCTACGACAACTGCCGGGTCCTGCCGCGCGGCGACGAGGAGGTCACCGACCTGCACTGGGCCCGGCTCTGGCTCAACGACGCCACCCGCACGGTGATCGCCAACGGGCTGCGCCTGCTCGGCGTCTCCGCCCCGGAGAGGATGTAGCCCTGATGCGTGCCCACGAAGCCGGTGCGATGCACGGCGACATCGGGGACCGGGGGCCGGGCTGGCTGCGTCCCCCGGCCGACGTCAACGCCCTGGTGCCGCAGCTCTGGCCGCGCCAGGTCGAGCGCGGCGCGGGCGGCGCGCTGACCGTCGCGGGTCTCGACGTCCGCGAGCTGGCCGCCGGGTACGGCACCCCGGCGTACGTCCTCGACGAGGACGACCTGCGCTCGCGCGCCCGGGACTTCCGGGACGCCTTCCCCGACGTGGACGTCTACTACGCCGGCAAGGCGTTCCTCTGCCGGGCGGTGGTCCGCATGATCGCCGAGGAGGGCCTGCACCTGGACGTCTGCTCCGGCGGCGAGCTGGCGACCGCGTTGTCGGCCGGGATGCCGGCGGAGCGGATCGGTTTCCACGGCAACAACAAGTCCGTCGCCGAGCTGACCCGGGCGCTGGACGCCGGGGTGGGGCGGATCATCCTCGACTCGTTCACCGAGATCGACCGGCTCACCGCGCTGGCCCGGGAGCGCGGGGTCCGCCCCGGCGTGCTGATCCGGGTCACCGTCGGGGTGGAGGCGCACACCCACGAGTTCATCGCCACCGCCCACGAGGACCAGAAGTTCGGTTTCTCGCTGGCCGGCGGGGCCGCCGCCGCAGCCGCCTTCAAGGTCATCGACGAGGGCGTGCTGGACCTGCGCGGGCTGCACTCGCACATCGGTTCGCAGATCTTCGACACCAGCGGCTTCGAGGTCTCCGCCCGCCGGGTGCTCGCCCTGCAGGCGCAGATCCGTGACGCCCGGGGGGTGGAGCTGCCCGAGCTGGACCTGGGCGGCGGCTTCGGCATCGCGTACACCACGCAGGACGACCCGTCGACCCCGGCGGAGCTGGCCAAGCGGCTCCGCAAGATCGTTGACTCGGAGTGCGCGGCGGAGAACCTGGCCGTCCCGCACCTGTCGATCGAGCCGGGCCGGGCGATCGTCGGCCCCGCCGTGTTCACCCTCTACGAGGTCGGCACCGTCAAGGACGTCGACGGGCTGCGCACATACGTCAGCGTGGACGGCGGGATGAGCGACAACATCCGGACCGCGCTCTACGACGCCTCGTACTCGGCGACGCTGGCCGGCCGGGCCTCGACCGCCGAGCCGCTGCTGGCCCGCGTGGTGGGAAAGCACTGTGAGTCCGGGGACATCGTGGTGAAGGATGAATTCCTGCCCGCCGACGTGCAGCCCGGAGATCTTGTCGCGGTCCCCGGCACGGGGGCGTACTGCCGGAGCATGGCCAGTAACTACAACCATGTGCCCCGCCCCCCGGTGGTAGCGGTGCGTGACGGCCGAGCCCGGCTGATCGTACGGCGGGAGACCGAAGAAGACCTGCTCGCTTTGGATGTGGGATGACGTCACCTGTGCGCTTGGCCCTGCTCGGCTGCGGAACGGTCGGTAGCGAGGTGGTCCGGCTGCTGCACGAGCAGGCCGCCGACCTGGCCGCCCGGATCGGCGCTCCGCTGGAGATCGCCGGTATCGCCGTGCGCCGGCTCGGCCGGGACCGGGGTGACCTCCCCGTCGACCCGGCGCTGTTCACCACCGACCCGCTCGGCCTGATCAAACGCGACGACGTGGACGTCGTCGTCGAGGTGGTCGGCGGCATCGAGCCGGCGCGGAGCTGGCTGGTGGAGGCGCTGCGCGCCGGCAAGAGCGTGGTCACCGCCAACAAGGCGCTGCTCGCCGAGGACGGTGCCTCTCTGCACGACGCGGCGGCCGAGGGCGGGGCCGACCTCTACTACGAGGCGTCCGTCGCCGGGGCGATCCCGCTGCTGCGCCCGCTGCGCGAGTCGCTGCACGGCGACCGGATCAACCGGGTCACCGGCATCGTCAACGGCACCACCAACTTCATCCTCTCCGCGATGGACGCCACCGGCGCCGGCTTCGCCGAGGCGCTGGACGAGGCGACCGAGCTGGGGTATGCCGAGGCCGACCCGACCGCCGACGTGGAGGGCTTCGACGCCGCCGCGAAGGCCGCCATCCTGGCGTCGCTGGCCTTCCACACCCGGGTCACCGCCGCCGACGTGCACCGCGAGGGCATCACCGAGGTCA
>NZ_JBMDWU010000197.1:0-5593 GCF_048594385.1 Micromonospora sp.
GCCGGCGACCCTGCGCGCCGCCGCCCCGCACCAGGCCCGGCGGGGCCGGTGCGGCGGGCGGTTGCTGCTGCGCCCGGACGACCTGCGGGAGGCGGTCCGGGAGGGCCGCGAGGGCAACCTGGTGCTGTTCGTCGTCGACGCCAGCGGCTCGATGGGCGCGCGGCAGCGGATGTCGGCGGTCAAGGGTGCGGTGCTGGCCCTGCTCACCGACGCCTACCAGCGGCGGGACACGGTGGCGGTGGTCGCCTTCCGGGGTGCCGGCGCGCAGGTGCTGCTGCCGGCGACCTCCTCGGTGCTGGCCGCGTCGGCACGGCTGGCCGAGCTGCCCACCGGCGGGCGTCCCCCGCTGGCGGAGGGGCTGCTCGCCGCCGCCGACCTGCTGCGGGTGCAGCGGCTGCGGGACCCGCGACGGCGTCCGCTGGTGCTCGTCGTCACCGACGGCCGGGCCACCGCCGGGCACCGGCCGCTGGAGCGGTCGGCGCGCGCGGCGGCGGTGCTCGCCGCCACCGGCGCGCCCTGCGTCGTGGTGGACTGTGAGTCGGGCCCGGTCCGGCTGCACCTGGCCCACCGGCTGGCCGGCCAGCTCGGCGCGACCCACCACCGCCTGGACACGGTCACCGCCGACCCGCTGGCCGGGCTCGCCACCGTCGGAGCGAATCGGAGCGTGCGCTGATGCCGCAGGGAAAGCCGGAACACGTCCCCGCCGACGGGTTGACCACCCGGCAGCGGCGGCACCGCCCGTTGACCATCGTGCACACCGGGCAGATGAAGGGGAAGTCGACGGCGGCGTTCGGGTTGGCGCTGCGGGCCTGGACGGCCGGGCTGCCGATCGGGGTGTTCCAGTTCGTCAAGAGCGCCAAGTGGCGGGTGGGTGAGGAGAACGCCTTCCGGGCCCTGGGCCAGGTGCACGCCGAAACCGGGCAGGGCGCGCCGGTGGCCTGGCACAAGATGGGCGAGGGCTGGTCGTGGATCCAGCGCGGCGGCGACGCCGACCACGCCGCCGACGCCCTGGAGGGCTGGCGGCAGATCCAGCGTGACCTGGCCGCGCAGCGCTACGGCCTGTACGTCCTCGACGAGTTCACCTACCCGATGAAGTGGGGCTGGGTGGACGTCGACGAGGTGGTCGACACCCTCACCCACCGGCCCGGCTTCCAGCACGTGGTGATCACCGGCCGGGACGCCGACCCGCGGCTGGTCGAGGCGGCCGACCTGGTCGCCGAACTGACCAAGGTCAAGCACCCGATGGACGCCGGCCAGAAGGGCCAGAAGGGCATCGAGTGGTGACCGGACCGACCCGCCGCACCGACCAGCGCCGCCCGCCGGGCAACGCGCCGGCCGGTCACCCGGGCGGCACCGTGCCGGGCGTGCCGCCGTCCGGCCCGTGGGCGCTGCCCCGGCTGGTGGTCGCCGCCCCGGCCAGCGGGCACGGCAAGACCACGGTCGCCACCGGGCTGCTCGCCGCGCTGCGCCGCCGGGGTCTCACGGTCAGCCCGCACAAGGTCGGCCCCGACTACATCGACCCCGGCTACCACGCGCTCGCCGCCGGCCGCCCCGGTCGCAACCTCGACCCGTGGCTGGTCGGGGAGGACCTGGTCGCCCCGCTGCTGCGGCACGGCGCCAGCCTGCCCACCCCCGCCGACGTCGCCGTGGTCGAGGGGGTGATGGGGCTGCACGACGGCGCGGTCGGCCGGGCCGGCTACGCCTCCACCGCGCACGTCGCCACGCTGATCGACGCGCCGGTGCTGCTGGTCCTGGACACCACCGCGCAGGGCCGGTCGGCCGCCGCGCTGGTGCTCGGCATGCGCGCCTTCGACCCGGCGGTACGGGTCGGCGGGGTGATCCTCAACCGGGTCGGTTCGCCCCGGCACGAGACCCTGTTGCGCGACGCGCTCGCCGAGGTGGGCGTACCGGTGCTGGGGGCGGTGACCCGGGCCGTCGAGGTGGCCGCGCCGGCCCGGCACCTGGGGCTGGTGCCGGTCGCCGAACGGGCACCGGAGTCGCTGGCCGTCGTCGACGCGCTCGCCGGGCTCGTCGAGGCCACCGTCGACCTCGACGCCGTGCTCGACCTGGCCCGCAGCGCCCCACCGCTGACCGTCGACGCCTGGGACCCGACGGCGGCCGTCGGTGGCCGGGCCGGCGGGGACCGTCCGGTCGTCGCGGTCGCCGCCGGTGCCGCCTTCACCTTCTCGTACGCCGAGACGGCCGAACTGCTCACCGCCGCCGGCGCGGCCGTGGCCCCGTTCGACCCGCTGCGTGACCCGGCCCTGCCCGCCGGCACCCGGGCCGTGGTCATCGGCGGCGGATTCCCCGAGGTGCACGTCGAGGCGTTGAGCGCCAACACCGGGCTCCGCGCCGAGCTGGCCGGCTTCGCCGGGCCGGTGGTCGCCGAGTGCGCCGGGCTGCTCTACCTCGGCCGCTCCCTGGACGGGGTGCCGATGTGCGGGCGGCTCGACCACCACGCCCGGATGACCGGCCAGCTCACCCTCGGCTACCGCGACGCGGTCGCCACCGCCGACTCCCCGGTCCACGCCGCCGGTGAGCAGGTACGCGGCCACGAGTTCCACCGCACCGTCACCGACCCCGGGCACGGCGACCGGCCCGCCTGGCGGTGGGACGGCACCGACCACGGTTTCGTCACCGGGCAGGTGCACGCCTCCTACCTGCACACCCACTGGGCAGGTCACCCCCGGGCCGCCCGCCGCCTGGTCGAGGCGGCGGCCCGGTGACCGGCACCGGGGCGCACCACCCACCCGTCGCCGCCACCGCCACGCTGACCGGGGTGGGGGTCGGGCCGGGGGACCCGGAACTGCTCACCCTCAGGGCGGTGCGGGTGCTGGCCGAGGCCGACCTGGTGGTCGTACCGGTGCTGGACCGGCTGGCGGCGGACCCGGCGACGCCCCCCGGTCGGGCCGAGACGACGGTCCGCGCGCACGTGCCGGCGGACCGGCTGCGCCGGCTGCCGTTCGCCCTCGAGGACCGGGGCGGGGTGACCGCGCGCCGGGAGGCCGCCTGGGACGCCGCCGCCCGCGCCGTCGTCGACGCGTTCGACGCCGGGGCCCGTTCGGTCGCCTTCGCCACCATCGGCGACCCCAACGTCTACTCCACCTTCACCTACCTGGCCGACGGCGTCCGCGCGCTGCGGCCGGCGGTGCGGCTGCGCACCGTGCCGGGCGTCACCGCCATGCAGGAGCTGGCCGCCCGCAGCGGCGTCCCGCTGTGCCAGGGGCGGGAGCCGCTGACCCTGCTGCCGGCCACCGCCGGCCCGACGCCGGTCGCCGCCGCCCTCGCCGGGCCCGGCACCGTGGTGGTCTACAAGGGCTGGCGGCGGCACCGGGAACTCGTCGACGAGCTGCGCCGGCACGACCGGCTCGACGACGCGGTGCTCGGCTGCGGCCTCGGCCTGCCCGACGAACGGATCGGGCCGGTCGGCCCGGACGACGAGCTGCCCTACCTGTCGACGCTGCTGGTCCCGGCCCGCCGGGACCGGCGGGGAGGAAAACTGTGACGTCCACCGGAAAGGTGTGGTTCGTGGGGGCCGGGCCCGGCGCCGCCGACCTGCTCACCCTGCGTGCCGCGCGGGTGATCGCCGACGCCGACGTGGTGATCTGGGCGGCCAGCCTGGTGCACGCCGACGTACTGGCCCACGCCCGCCCCGACGCCGAGATCGTCGACTCGTCGCAGCTGCCCATCGAGGGGGTGCTGCCGCTGTACCGGCGGGCCGCCGCCGACGGGCTCACCGTGGCCCGGATCCACTCCGGCGACCCGGCGCTGTGGGGTGCCGTGCAGGAGCAGCTCGACCTGTGCCGGGCCCTCGACCTGGCCGTGGAGATCGTCCCCGGGGTCTCCTCGTTCACCGCCGTCGCCGCCATCGTCGGCCGGGAACTGACCATCCCCGAGGTGGCCCAGTCGGTGATCCTCACCCGGCTGGAGGGCGGCAAGACGCCGATGCCGGCGGGGGAGCGGGTCCGCGACTTCGCCCGGCACGGCACCACCATGGCGCTGTTCCTGTCCGCCGCCCGCGCCGGGCAGGCCCAGACCGAACTGCTCGCCGGCGGCTACCCGGCCGACACCCCGGTCGTGGTTGCCTACCAGGCGACCTGGCCGGACGAACTGGTGGTGCGGTGCGTCCTCGGCGAGCTGGCGGCCACCGTCAAGGAACACCGGTTGTGGAAGCACACCCTGTTCCTGGTCGGGCCGGCGCTCGCCGCCACCGGCACCCGGTCGCACCTCTACCACCCCGGGCACTTCCACACCTTCCGCCGGGCCGAGCCGGCCGCCCGCGCCGAGCTGCGCCGCTCCCGGGCCGCCGTGGAGGACGCCACACCGTGACGTACGCCGAGCCGCCGCTGCGCGAGCCGGACCTGCCGCGTACCGCGAAGGTCCGGCCGGTGGCGTTGCGGACCGGCTGGACCACCGGCGCGTGCGCGACGGCGGCGGCGAAGGCGGCGGTGACCGCCCTGCTCACCGGCGTACCCCAGCGGGAGGTGGAGATCGGGCTGCCCGCCGGCCGGCGGGTGACCTTCGCGGTGGCCCGCTGCGACCTGACGCCGTCGCCCGAACCGCAGGCGGAG
The DNA here is from genome assembly GCF_048594385.1 of Micromonospora sp. Taxonomy (NCBI): domain Bacteria; kingdom Bacillati; phylum Actinomycetota; class Actinomycetes; order Micromonosporales; family Micromonosporaceae; genus Micromonospora; species Micromonospora sp. Next base: position 4,572 of record NZ_JBMDWU010000197.1, read on the forward strand.
GCGGTCGTGGTCAAGGACGCCGGGGACGACCCGGACGTCACCCACGGCGCGCACCTCACCGCGACCGTCGGTTGGCGGCCCCGGCCCGGCCTGGAACTCGCCGGTGGGGACGGCGTCGGCACCGTCACCCGCCCCGGGCTCGGCCTCGCCGTCGGCGGGCCGGCCCTCAACGACACCCCCCGCCGGATGATCGGCCAGGCCGTCGCCGAGGTGGTCGACCTGGCGGAGGTGGGCGTCCGGGTGGTGATCAGCGTGCCGGGCGGCGAGGTGATGGCCCGCAAGACCACCAACCGGCGGCTCGGCATCGTCGGCGGCATCTCCATCCTCGGCACCACCGGCGTCGTCCGGCCGTTCTCCACCGCCTCCTGGCGGGCCAGCGTGGTGCAGGCGGTGCACGTGATGGCCGCCCAGGGGCAGCGGACCGTGGTGCTGTGCACCGGCGGGCGCACCGAACGGGCTGCCCGCGCGCTGCTGCCGGAGCTGCCGGAGGTGTGTTTCGTCGAGGTCGGCGACTTCACCGGCGCGGCCGTCACCGCCGCCGTCGGTGACGCGATGACCGGGGTGGTCTTCGTCGGGATGGCCGGCAAGCTGGCCAAACTCGCCGCCGGCATCCTGATGACCCACTACACCCGCTCGAAGGTGGACCTGTCGCTGCTCGGCGCGGTCACCGCCGAGGCCGGTGGCGACGCCGACCTGGTGGCGGCGGTGCTGGCGGCCAACACCGGCCGGCACGCCTACGAGCTGTGGGAGGCCGCCGGGTTGCTGCGTCCCGCCGGTGACCTGCTCTGCGACCGGGTCCGCCAGGTGCTGCGCCGTTTCGCCGGGCCGGCGCTCACCGTCGACGTGGCGATGGTCGACTTCACCGGCGACCACCTGGTCGCCTCCTCCGGCCGGTGGCCGGCGTGACCGGGCCCGAGCCGGTCGTGGTGCTGGGGATGGACGCGGCCGGCCGGCCACTGCCGCCGCCGGCGCTCGCCGCCCTGGCCGGGGCCGGGCTGGTCGTCGGGGCGGCCCGGCACCTG
>NZ_JBMDWU010000198.1:0-3338 GCF_048594385.1 Micromonospora sp.
GGCCGAGCTGCGGCAGCGCTGCGCCGAACTGCTGGGTAACCCGCTGGTGGTGCCGGCGTTCCCGAGGTACCTCTCCGGTTTCGTGCACGCGCTGGAACCGGTGCCGGGGCTCGCGCCGTTCGTGGTGGAGACGATGTCCACGGCGTTCGCCCGATTGCCCGACCCGGTGCTGCTGCCCTGGCTGCCCACGCTGATCACCACCCTGCGCGAGCACGGACCGGAGCTGGTGCCGCTGCTGGTGCGGGAGGCCGCACGCACCTTCCCGGGGACGCTGCCCGAGCTGGACGCCTGGGTGCCGCCCTGGCTGGGACCGCCGGCCGGGCCCGCCCCGGCGGCCCGACCGAACGCGCCGACGGGGCAGGTGCACGCCCTGCTCACGGCGCACCCGGTGGCGGTGGACGCGGTCGCCGGGCTGCTGGGCTGCGACGGCGGTTGGTCGGAGCCGGTCGACGCCCCGGCGGGGTCGGCGGCGGCGACGCTGCTGCTCGCCCATCCGGACACGGTGGAGGCGGTGTCGGTGCTGCTCGGCTGAGGCCGGCGGTCATGCCGGGCGGCTGGTGGCCCGGCACGACCGCCGGTCGCCGGGTGGGGGTCGTCGCCGGATCGCCGGGGTGGGTGGTCAGGGCCGGGGTCACGGGGTGTACGTCACTCCCGGGTAGTCGGCCTGGGCCTGGACGAACTGCGCCTGCCAGTCGGTGGGCCAGCCACCGAACGCGGTGGTGGCCAGCGGCTTGAGGCTCACGCCGGCCGCGCCGCTCCAGAAGTGCACGAACTCCCCCCAGTTGAGGTCCCGCGCGTAGACGCCGTCGAACTGGTGGAAGTGCTGGGACAGCAGCTGGAAGAACTTGTTGAGCACGACCTTGCCGCCGTAGTTCTGGTAGATCGGGTAGAACCAGTCCCGGAACCAGTAGGTGTTGGCGACGGGGAAGTTGTCCGAGGTGAGCAGCTTCGCGTTCTTCCAGCGGGTGGCGTCGGTGGTCCGGCCGGTGCCGACGTAGCAGTCGTACTGGAAGATCTCGGCCCACTTGCTGTCACCCCAGATGCCGTAGGCGGGTGAGCCGTTCACGCCGAACGCGGTGAACTCGACGGTGTGGTTCATCTCGTGGGAGATGACGTCCTCGTTGAGGTCGGTGTTTCCCCAGCCGCCGCCGCTCATGTCGTTGACGTCGCGGAATGCCGTGTTGGGGTCGAACTGGCTCAGCGCGAACCCGCCCGATCCCGCGTCGTCGTGCAGCACCTCGTACAGCCGCTGGCCGCTGAGGTTGCCGTAGTTGGCCTGGACGTACTCCCAGATCTGTTTGGCGTAGTCCTTCACCCAGGTCAGATCGGTCGAGGCCAGTCCCGGATCGCGGTAGATGGCCACGTTGGCGTCGTAGTAGTAGCGGGTGAGTGTCTCGTTGGGGGCGTGCCAGGTCTCGGTCCAGGTGGTGGCCGGGGTGGCGCTGAGGGTGGTGGTGTCGGCGGTGGCGTAGCCGGAGTTGCCGGCCACCCCCTCGGCCCGTAGCCGGTAGTAGTAGTGGGTGCCCGCCGGCAGTTTCAGGTTGTGGAACTTCGTGGTGCTGGCCGGCAGCACGTACGCGGTGCTCCAGGTGGTGCCGTTGGTCGAGCGTTCCAGCCGGTAGGCCGTCTCCCACCGGGTGTTGTCGGTCCAGGTGAGCCGGATCTGGTCGCTGGCCGCGGTGGCGAGCAGGCCGGTGGGCGCGGCCGGCGCCGGGGTGGTGGCGGTGGTGGTCCCGTAGATCTGCCACTCGCCGATCTGCATGTTGACCGACCCGTTGGTGGCGGTCACCCGCAGCCGGTAGTACCGGTAGGCGTTGGTGTTGCCGAACGAGTAGGTGTTGCGGTGGAAGCCGGTGATGAACGTCTGGTTGCTCTGGGTGTCCAGCGGCGTCCAGCTGCCGCCGGTGGTGGAGGCCTCGAAGACCCAGTTGCGCGGGTTGCGGTCGGGCCAGTCGTTGGCGGAGGTGACGGCGTAGCTGGTCACCACGGCCGCCGTGGTCGCCTCGAACTGGATCCAGCCGGCACCGCTGTAGGTGAAGTACTTGCGGTAGGGCGTGTTGTCGATGACCTTCTCGATGCCCTCGTCGCCGGTGGTCGACCACTGGTCGGTGATCGTGCCGGGGGTGTCGGTGATGTCCACCGCGGCGGCGAGGTGGACGCCCGGGAGGTGGCTCGGGGTCCCCGCGACGAGCAGGAGGATCGCGGCCACCGCGGCGAGCAGGGGCAGTGCCGCGCCCGGGGGCCGGCGGCGGATCGGGTCAGCGCGCATGGAGTGGGGTCCTCTCGGCGTGGTCGGTCCTAACCGGTGCGTGCCGGGAGCCGATGCCACCTCCCGGTGACCCCCGCGCACGCGGCACGACGGCCCGCCCCCGCTTCTCGGGGGGATCGGGTCGTCGAATAAATGGCGGGGATTGGCTCCGGAATGGCTTCGCCAGAAGCTTGACGAATCGGCCGGGCGACACCGGAATAGCATTCGATGTGGATGCCGCGACCACTCCCCGTTGACCGTCTGCGCACCGAATACTAGTTGCGGCATAGCAAGCGGTCAATGAGACCTCTTTCTCACCGATGAGCGGGAAATGCAATTACATAGATATCCCACCCGTGGGAGGCAACCCGGGACGACGGCCGGGGCCCGGGTGGGTGACGGTCCGGCCACCGGCCGGGCCGGGCACGCGGCGGCGCTGGCCGGCCGTCGTTCACTCCCATCCCGCGCGCCGTGCAGCGGCTGTTCACCCGTCTCTCGGAGGCTTCGTCACCGACACGGTCGACACCCGGATCACGTGGAGGGCTCTGCAGTGCAGCACAGGAATTCCGAGGACGCCACAGGCGGTCAGCTGTCACGCCGCCAACTGGTGAAGTACGCGGGCGTCGGCGCAACGCTCGCCGCCGCCGGCCCGTTCGTGGGCGTCGAGGCGGCCCACGCCGATCCCGACCGGCAGGATCAGGCGACGGCCGGCGCAGGTCGGGCCGATGACCGGATCTGGCGGGCCGGCGACCACCACATCCACTCCGAGTACAGCGGGGACTTCGACACCTCGACGAACCCGCCGACGTTCCACAAGGGCGCCGACGCGGTCTATCCCATCGTCACCAACGCGATCATGGCGAAGAACTTCGGACTGACCTGGGCCATGTGCACCGACCACGGTGGACCGACGCACTCCAAGGTGAACCTGGAGCAGGCGTACCCCGATCTGCTGCGGTCCCGCCGGCTGGTGCCCGAGGTGTTGCAGTTCTGGGGCATGGAGTTCGACGCCCCGGCGATGGACCACCACACCCTGATGATCCCCCGGCACGCCGACGAGGCGAAGCAGCTCTTCGAGCTGGAGAGCCGG
>NZ_JBMDWU010000199.1:0-9876 GCF_048594385.1 Micromonospora sp.
CTGGGCGCCCTGTGCGCCTGGCACGTGCGTGCCTTTGGCGTGACGGCGGCGGACCGTGCGTCACACCTGGGTGAACCGCCACTGCTGGTTGCTGGCGCTGTGGCAGGTCCACTGCAACAGCCGCGCGCCGTCGGTGGTGGAAGCACCGTTGACGTCCAGGCAGAGCCCGCTCTGCACGTTGCGCACCGTGTAGACCCCGGCGGTCGTGGTCGCCGTCGCGGTGAACTTCTGCGAGTTGCCGTTGTTGCAGGTGGCCTGCTGGAGGAACGCACCCGCCGTGGTGGAACCGCCGATCACCTCGGCGCACTTGTTGCTGTGCACCGCCTTCAGGTAGACCGCGCCGTTACCGGCGTCCACGGCCTGCCACTTCTGGTTGTTGCCGCCGGTGGCCGCCCACTGGGTGAGCTGCGCGCCGTCGGCGGTGGAGACGCCGCTGACGTCCATCAGCTTGCCGCTGTGCAGCGCGGTGAGCGTCCAGGTCTTCCCCGCCACGCCGGTTCCGGTTCCGGTGCCGGGCTGGCCGACACCCGCCCCGCCGAAGGTGTGCGAGTCGAGGTCGAACCAGTTGTTCGTGCTGCCCTTGAACACCAGGTAGAGCGGGTGCGTACCGGACAACGCGGCCACGTTCACCGGCGCGGTCGACTGGTAGTTGTTCCAGCCGCCGGTGCTGGGCACCGGGGTGGTGGCCAGCAGCGTGCCGGTCGGTGAGTCGGCCCGCAGCTCGATCGTGCCGCCACCGGACGGCGACGACAGCCGGTAGCTGACCGTCGAGATGCCCGACAGGCTCATCGGGTTGAACGCGATCCAGGCGTTGTTGGAGATGTCACCGACCCGCTGGGTGCTCTCCGCACCGGCCTCGTCGACGACCCGGATGCCGGAGCTGCTGCTGAAGTACTCGGCCTGCTTGTGCTTGGGTTGCAGGATCGCCTGCGCCGTGCCGGTGAGCGGGGACGAGCCGCCCGGACCACCGCTGTCGGTGTAGCGGGCGTTGAGCACGTAGAAGAGGTTCGCGCCGTCGGGGTGCCCGCCGAGCAGGTCGGTGGAGATGGTGCCCGAGCAGCCCGGGTATTCGGTGGTCTCGTGCGCGTGGTCGTCGTGACCGAGCGCCGGGTTGACGACCACCTTGGTGCAGTCGACCGTGCCGCCGTCCGGATCGGTGACGCTGATCTGGTACGACACCTTGTCCCCGAAGGTGAGCATGCCACCGTTGGCCGGGGTGGTGATGGTGACCACCGGCGCGGAGTTGCCGACGGTGATCTGGACGTTGGCGAAGCCCGTCTTGCCGGTGTTGTCGGTGACCTTCAACTGCGCCGTGTAGTTGCCGTTGGTGGTGTAGACGTGCGACGGGTTGGCCGCCGTCGAGGTGGTGCCGTCACCGAACGTCCACTGGTAGCTCAGCGTGTTGCCCGGGTCCGGGTCGGTGGTGCCGGCGCTGCTGAACTGGACGTTGAGCGGGGCCAGACCGCTGGTGGGCGTACCGACGGCCTTGGCGATCGGCGACCGGCCGCCCTGGATGTAGTCGATCCGGTAGAGCCCGGAGTCGCTGTTGCCGCCACCGAAGTTGGTGCCCCACTCCAGCACGTAGAGCGAGCCGTCCCTGCCGAACTCCAGGTCCATCGGCTTGTTGAACCGTCCCCCGGGCAGGAACGTGTTGGTGCGGGTCACCGCCGTCGCGGAGTCGAAGTGCACCTCCTTGATGTAGCTGCGGGACCACTCGTAGAAGAAGTGCACGCCGTCGTAGTAGGGCGGGAACTTGGTGGCCGACGGGTTCGCCGGGTCGTACCGGTAGACCGGGCCGCCCATCGGGCCGGAGCCGCCGGAGCCCAGCTCCGGGAAGGTCGACGAGGTGCCGTAGCCGTACCACATGTTGGGGGCGACGATCGGCTTCAGGCTGGTCAGGCCGGTGTTGTTGGGGGAGTTGTTGACCGGGGCGTTGCAGTTGAACTTGGCGCCGACCACGCCGGTGTCCGGGTTGTACGGCGCGTACGGCTGGTTGTCGCCGTGGCAGAACGGCCACCCGTAGTTGCCGGGCGACTTGATCACGTTGAGTTCGACCAGGCCCTCCGGGCCCCGGTTGGTGGTGGGCGGGTTACGGTCCGGCCCGTAGTCGGCCAGGTAGACCCAGCCGTTGGCCGGGTCGATCGAGAACCGGAACGGGTTACGGAAACCCATCGCGTAGATCTCCGGCCGGGTCTGCGCCGTGCCCTGGGGGTAGAGGTTGCCGGTCGGGACGGTGTAGCCGCCGTTGTCCGACGGGCGGATGCGCAGCAGCTTGCCCCGCAGGTCGTTGGTGTTGCCGGCGCTGCGGGCGGCGTCGAGGTTGGACTTGCCGGCGCGCCAGTCCAGCGGCGCGTAGCCCTGCCAGTTGGGGTCGAGGTTCGGCGGGGTGTCGTCACCGGTGCCGAGGTAGAGGTTGCCGTCCGGGCCGAAGTCGATGTAGCCGCCGGTGTGGCCGGGCTCGGGGAACGTGCGGTCCCGGTACGCCGGGATGTCGATGATCCGCGCCTCGGTGGACAGGTTGAGGGTGTCACCGGACAGCGTGTAGCGGGAGACGCGGTTGACGTCGGTGCTGCTGCTCGCTGGCGAGTGGTACAGGTACACGTAGCCGTTGGTGGCGAAGTTCGGGTCGATCGCCATGCCGGTGAGACCGTCCTCGCCGCCGGTGTAGACGCTCAGCGTGGCGGCGGTCACGGTGCTGTTGGTGCTCGGCTTGAAGATCTTGACCTGGCCGCCGCGCTGGACGTACATCACCCGGCCGTCGGGCAGCACGTTCAGCGCCATCGGGTCGACCGTGTTGTCGTCCAGGGTGCGCTTCTCGAAGTTGCCCCACACGGTGCCGCCGCAGTCGCCGGGCAGGTTGCCGGCGGCCCACTTCACGCCGCCGAGGACGTGGTTGCGGAAGTTCGTCTCGCTGTAGGAGTCGATCGCGTGGCCCATCGCGGTGGCCCACACCCGCCCGCCGGCGGCGGTGCGGCACCAGGAGATCGGGTGGTCCGGGCCCATCGCCCGGGAGCCGGGGTTGTACGTCCGCTCGTCGGCGGTCACCAGCACGTGCACGTTGCCGCGCGGGTTGCTGTCGAAGTTGTACCACTCCTCGCTGCGGTTCCACCGGTCCGGCAGGCCCGTCGTCGACGGGTGCTGCTTGTCGGCGACGATGGCGGTGCCGGGCAGTACGCCGGGGGAGTGCTCGGGCATGTGGGCGCCGCCGTTGAGGGTCTGGTCCCACCAGGGGTACTCGCCCTCGATACCCATGTCCAGGGCGTTGTGGATGCCGACGATGCCCTTGCCGCTGGCGAGGTAACCCTCCACGGCCTGCCGTTGGGCGGCCGAGGTCCAGACCATGCCGGAGGTCTGGAACATGATGATCACGTCGAAGGTGGCGAGGTTGGCCGCGGTGAAGACGCTGGAGTCCTCCGTCTGCGCCAGCTCGAAGTTGTTCGCCGCCGCCTGCTGCTGGAACATGCTGATCCCGGCGGGGATCGAGTCGTGCCGGTAGCCCACCGTCTTGGTGAACAGCAGGGCGCGGAAGGCCGGAGCCGCCGACGCGGGTGGTGCGAGGCCGAGCGACAGTAACAGCCCGGCGATCATGCCGATGAGCAACGTGGTGCGACGCATGCCGTCTCCTAGGTGTCGGCGGGAACTTCCGGTGGCGACCACGGCCCGCCCGCGCGTCCGGTGGACGCCGGGACGCACGGCGGGCACGGGCGTGCTGCCCGGGGTCGGCGTGCCGTCCGCCGCAACGGCCGTCGCCCCGCATTGCGTCACTGAGAGTGACGTCGGTGATGTGCTCGCCCGGTGGGCCGCGAGGCCAGGATGGGTCAGTCATCGATGAGTGTCAATGGAATGGGCAAGGTTCGATGTTTCGACGGTCTGACCGTGGGCGCGCGTCGACCCCCCGACCCGGCATCGACGCCGTTCGGGTGCTCGAACCGGCGACCCGTGAAGATCGAGGATTGTGGACAGGCATCGAAACATCTATCTTCATACGTGTGATGTTTCGTCGATGTCAAGGAAAGTTTGCTCCTTGACGACGTAAGCGCTCACGAGCGACAGCGAAAGTTCACCGGCCGGCAGCTCCACCGTGCCGGGCACGGAACATCAACCACGCCGATGACTACTTACTGTGAGGGTTTCCGGGATGCCCGATCCGCCGCCGGCACCGCTGCTGACCCTCCGGGGCATCGGCAAGTCCTTCCTCGGGGTGCGCGTACTCGACGGGGTCGACCTCGACGTCGCGCCGGGCGAGGTACACGCCGTCGTCGGTGAGAACGGGGCCGGCAAGTCCACCCTCATGAAGATCGTCTCCGGCGGGTACGCCCCGGACGCGGGCACCGTCGAGGTCGCCGGTGCGCGCCGCGCCTTCCGGGGTCCCCGCGACGCCCAGCGGGCCGGGATCGGCATCATCCACCAGGAGTTCAACCTGCTGCCGGAGCGCACCGTCGCCGAGAACGTCCACCTCGGACACGAACCGGTCCGGCGCGGGCTGGTCGACCGACGGGCGATGCGGGAACGCACCCGGGACCTGCTCGCCTCGATCGGTGAGTCCGACCTGGCCGCCGACACCCGGGTGGGGCGGCTCGGTGTCGCGCAGCAGCAGGTCGTCGAGATCGCCAAGGCGCTCGCCCTGGACGCCCGGCTGCTCATCATGGACGAACCCACCGCCGCCCTGGCCGACCACGAGGTCGAGCTGCTCTACGGGCTGGTCCGCCGGCTCCAGCAGCGGGACATCGGCGTGCTGTACGTCTCGCACCGGCTCACCGAGGTCTTCGACCTGTCCGACCGGATCACGGTGCTCAAGGACGGCCGCCGGGTCACCACCGTGGCCACCGCCGACACCTGCACCGACGACCTCGTCCGGCACATGGTCGGCCGGGAACTGTCCAGCTACTACCCCGACCGGGCCGGCCCCGACGACCTCGGCCCGGTACGCCTGACCGTCCGGGGCGCGGGCAACCGGAAACTGCGCGCCGTCGACCTGGACCTGCGGGCCGGCGAGGTGCTCGGTGTCGGCGGGTTGCAGGGCTCCGGGCGCTCGGCGCTGGCCCGTGCGCTGTTCGGCGTCTCCCCGTTCACCACCGGCGACGTGCGGCTGGACGGCCGGCCGGTGCGGCTGCGCTCGCCCCGTACCGCGATGCGGGCCGGCATCGCCTACGTCACCGAGGACCGCAAGGGGGAGGGGATCGTGCCCCGGCAGTCGGTGCTCGACAACGCGCTGCTCGCCGGGCGGGCCGTCTTCCCGGCCCGCTCCGGGCACGCCGCCCGTGCCCGCCGGGTGCGCGACCTGCTCGCCACCGTCGAGGTCCGCGCCGCCGGCGACGACCAGGAGATCCGTTTCCTGTCCGGCGGCAACCAGCAGAAGGTCGTGCTGGCCCGCTGGCTGGCGCTCGACCCACGGGTGCTGTTGTTCGACGAGCCGACCCGGGGCATCGACGTGGGGGCGAAGTCGGCCATCCACGACCTCGTCCGCCGGCTGGCCCGCGACGGCGCGGCGGTGCTGATGATCTCGTCGGACCTGCCCGAGCTGCTGGGGATGAGCGACCGGATCGTCGTCATGCGCGACGGCCGGATCGCCGGCGAACTGCCCGCCGACGCCACCGAGGAGGACGTCGTCACCCTCGCCGTCGGCCACACCCCGCAGCCGCGAACGGAGAGCGACCGGTGAGTGCGAGGAGTGAGCCGGGTTTGCGAGCCCCGCAGTCGCGAACGAAAGACGGACCGGTGAGTGCGAGGAATGAGCCGGGTTTGCGAGCCCCGCAACCGCGAACGGAGATCAACCGGTGAGCGCCCTGTCGTTGCTGCCGGCCCGACGCCCCGTGCCGGGGGTGTTCGTGGCGCTGGCCCTGACCCTGGCGGTCGGCTGGCTGGTCGTCCTGGTCGACGGCGGGCAGCTGTTCAACCAGGCCACGACGGTGAGCCTGCTGCACGTCGCCGCCGGCCTCGGGCTCGTCGCCGTCGGTCAGACGCTTGTCATCCTCGGCGGGTCGTTGGACCTCTCGGTGGCGTACGTGATCAGTCTGAGCACCCTGGTCGCGGCCGAGACGATGAACGGCAGCGACGGTGCGCTGCTGCCGGCGGTCGGCCTGGCGCTCGCGGTCAGCGCCGGGGTCGGGCTGCTCAACGGGCTGCTCGTGACCCGGTTCCGGGTCAACGCGTTCATCGCCACCCTCGGCGTGGGGTTGCTGCTCAAGGGGTACCTCGACAGCAACTACGACGGACCGGCGGGGGCCACCTCGCCCGCGCTGGTGCAGTCGTTGGGCTACCAGCGGGTCGGTCCGGTGCCGTTGTCGTTCCTGCTGCTGCTGGCGTTGACCGGGGCGGTCTGGTTCGCGCTGTCGCGGACCCGCTTCGGGCACCACCTTGTCGCCGTCGGCGGTGATCCGGAGGTGGCCCGGCTCTCCGGGGTCCGCAACGACCGGGTCCTCGTCACCGCCCACGTGCTGTGCTCGCTGTGTGCCGGGCTCGCCGGGATCTACCTGGCCAGCCGGCTCGGTTCGGGTGCGCCCCGGGTGGGCACCGAGGGCCTCTACGACCTGGAGTCGATCGCGGCGGTGGTGATCGGCGGGACCGCGCTCGCCGGTGGGCGGGGCGGGGTCGTCGGCACGGTCGGTGGGGTGCTGCTGCTCGCCAGCATCGACGCGATCTTCAACCAGCTCGAGGTGGACGCCTTCTTCAAGCAGGTGATCCGGGGCGTCATCATCATCGTCGCGGTCGCCGTCTACGCCCGTCGGGCCCTGCGGAAGGCGGCGTCCTGACCATGCCGACCGTCGCGCGTCGTGCGCTGTCCCCGATCCGCCCGCGGGTACGCCCCGGCGGGGTGCTGCCGATCCTGGCCCTCCTCGCGGTGCTGCTGGTGCTCATCGGCATCCGGCAGCCCGACTTCCTCGACCCGCCGTCGCTGATGTCCTTCCTGGGCCGCTCGGCGCCGGTCATCCTGCTCGCCGCCGGCCAGTACTTCGTGATCGTCTCCGGTGAGTTCGACCTGTCGGTGGGTTCGCTGGTCACCGCGCAGGTGGTGGTGGCGGCCCGGCTGATCGACAGCGACCCGGCCCGCACCTGGCCGGTGGTGCTGCTCCTGCTCGTCTTCGGCGCGCTGGTCGGTCTGGTCAACGGGCTGGTCACGACGCGGCTGCGGGTGCCGTCGTTCATCACCACGCTGGGCATGTTCCTGATCCTGGTCGGCGCGGTCTACCTGTGGTCCGACGGCGCGCCGAAGGGCGGGCTCTCCGAGGAGTTCCGCCGGTTCGGCCGGCGGGCGATCGAGGACGTGCCGCTGCTCGGCCGGGTGCCGTACGCGCTGCTGGTGCTGGTGGTCGTCGCGGCGCTCGCGGTGCTGCTGATGCGGTCGGACTTCGGCCGGACCCTGGTCGCCGTCGGCGACAACGCGCGCACCGCACAGCTGAGCGGGGTACGCGTCTGGCGTACCCGGACGGTCGCCTTCGTCCTCAGCGGGCTCGCGGCGGCCGTGGCGGCGATCCTGCTCGGCGGCTACAGCGGGGTGTCGTTCCAGGCCGGGGCGGGCCTGGAGTTCGGGGCGATCACCGCGGTGGTGCTCGGTGGCGTGGCGCTGGGCGGGGGCCGCGGCTCGGTCGTCGGCGCGATGCTCGGCGCGCTCTCCCTGGAACTGCTCTTCGCGCTGATGAACTTCTACGGCGTCTCCGGCGCCCTCAGGTCCACCGTCCAGGGCGCGATCATCCTGCTCGCCGTGGCGGTCTCGGCTACCCGTTCGTCGTCTCGATAAGGGGAAACATAGTGCGACGTTGCCTGGCGGCGCTGGCCGCCGTCACCCTGCTGTCCCTGACCGCCTGCGCCACCGACGAACCGGGCGGGGGGCCGGCGGGCGGTTCCACCTCGGCCGCCGGCTCCGGCACCGGGGAACAGTCGAAGTTCTTCGTGCAGGCCGACTACGACGCCGAGTTGGCCCTGCTCGGTGCGACCCCGACCGGCCCGGCGGACAAGCCGTGGGAGCAGATGCTCAATCCGACCATGGTGGACACCACGAAGTTCAAGAAGGCCGGGCCGCACAAGCTGTGCTTCTCCAACGCGGCGTTGAACAACCCGTGGCGGCAGGTCGGGTTCAAGACCATGCAGGCCGAGGTGGCCGCGCAGGGCAGCCGGATCAGCGAGTTCGTGCACGTCGACGCCGAGGGCAAGGACCAGAAGCAGATCGCCGACATCAACGACCTGCTCGGCAAGGGCTGCGACGCGCTGATCGTCTCGCCGAACACCACCGCCACGCTCACCCCGGCGGTCGAGGCGGCCTGCAAGGCGGGGCTGCCGGTGGTCGTCTTCGACCGTGGGGTCAGCACGAAGTGCCCGGTGACGTTCGTCAACCCGATCGGCGGCTACGGCTTCGGCCACGTCGGGGCCGAGTTCGTCAGCCAGCAGATGAAACCGGGCGGCAAGGTCCTCGCCCTGCGCATCCTGCCCGGCGTCGACGTGCTGGAGACCCGCTGGTCGGCCGCGAAGGTGGCGTTCGACAAGGCGAAGGTCGACGTGGTGGGGGTCGAGTTCACCGACGGCGACCCGGCCAAGACCAAGAAGATCGTCGACGACTACCTCCAGCGGTACGGCACCATCGACGGCGTGTGGATGGACGCGGGCGCGGTCGCCGTCGCGGCGGTCGAGGCGTTCCAGGACGCGGGCAAGCCGGTGCCGCCGATCAACGGCGAGGACCAGCTCGACTTCCTGAAGGTCTGGAAGGACAAGGGCCTCACCGCGATCGCGCCGACGTACCCGACGTACCAGTGGCGTACGCCGGTCATCGCCGCGCTGCGCATCCTCGACGGGCAGCAGGTGGCCAACCCGTGGAAGCTGCCCCAGCCGACCATCACCCAGGAGAACCTGGACCGGTACCTCGACCCGGGCATGCCGCCGCTGCACTACGCGATGTGCGGCTGCACCGACCTGCCCGGTTACCCGCAGCGCTGGAAGTAGGCCCGGTGTACGCCTTCGGCGTGAACCCCTGGGTGTGGGCGTCGCCCGTCGACGACGAGGCCCTCGCCACGCTGGTGCCGCGGATCGCGGCGTTCGGCTTCGACGCGGTGGAGCTGCCGATCGAGCAGCCGGGCGACTGGGATCCGGCCCGGACCCGGGACCTGTTGGCCGCGCACGGTCTGGTCGCGGCGGCGGTCTGCGCGGTCACCCCGCCGGGGCGGGAGCTGGTCGACGCCGCCCCGGCGGTGGTGGAGTCGACTGTCGACTACCTCCGGGGGTGCGTGGCGAGCGCGGCGGCGGTCGGCGCACCCTGTGTGGGCGGCCCGGTGTACGCCTCGGTGGGGCGTACCTGGCGGATGTCGCCGGCGGCGCGGGCGGCCTGCCACGCGGACTTCCGGCGGGCCCTGGCGCCGGTGGCCGAGCAGGCCGGCGAGTGCGGCGTGAGCATCGGGGTGGAGGCGCTGAACCGGTACGAGACGAGCGTGGTCAACACCGTCGCGCAGACGATCGAGCTGATCGACGGGTTGCCGTCGAGCGTCGGCATCATGATCGACACATATCACATGAACATCGAGGAGTCCGATCCGTACGCGGCGCTCGCCGCCGCCGGCCCGTACGTCAAGCACGTCCAGGTCAGTGGCACCAATCGGGGCGCCCCGGGCGCGGACCACTTCGACTGGCCGCGGTTCTTCGCGGTGCTGGGGGCCACCGGGTACCGGGGTGCGGTCTGCATCGAGTCGTTCACGGGGGAGAACGACACGATCGCCACGGCGGCGGCGATCTGGCGTCCGCTGGCCCCCTCGCAGGACCGGCTCGCCACCGACGGTCTGCGGCACCTGCGGGCGGTCACGGCGGGCGTCCCCGCCGGGGGATAGGGCGTTCGGGGCGGCCCGTCGGGACGTCCCGTCGGGGTGGCGGGACCATCGTCCGGCCACCCCGACG
>NZ_JBMDWU010000002.1:0-3443 GCF_048594385.1 Micromonospora sp.
GCCCCCCCCCCCCCCCCCGCCGCCGGCGCCCCCCCCCCCCCCCCCACGACCGGTCACCCGGCCGGCTCACCGAACCACGACTTGAGCGCGCCGGACAGCCCCTCGGCATCCGAGACCGGATCCCCGGCCCAGGCGACGTGACCGTCCGGACGCACCAGGACGGCATCCGCCAGGATCTCCCCGGTGGGCTCCGCGCGAACCGCGTCGACCCGGTCGCCCAGCGCCGCCAGGGTGCGCCGGGTCGGCACCGGCGTCCGGCCGCCGAGGTCCAGGTAGACGCCGCGCCCGGCATGGTGCAGGTCGGCCACGCAGGTCGATGTCGCCGAGCCCCCCGCCGTACCGGCCAGCGGTCGGACGCCGGCCAGCGGCACGTGCGGCAGGCGGCGGCCCACCGGAACCGGGCCGCACGGCTCCACCCCGACGTCGTACCGGACGTCGAGCCCGGTCGACAGCTCCAGCAGGTAGGTGTTCACCTGCGGCAGCCGCAGCAGCTCGGCGAACAGGCCGCGCAGCGGCGTCACCCGGTCGATCGGATGGATCAGGGCGAGCTGCGCGTCGGTGGCATCCGCCGCGCGTACCGCCTGCGGGTGACGCTCCTCGTGGTAGGTGTCCAGCAGGCCGGGCCGACCCCAGCCGGACAGCTCCGCGGCGAGCTTCCAGCCCAGGTTGACGGCGTCCTGCAGACACAGGTTGAGCCGGAGACCGGCCAACGGATAGAAGGTGTGCGCCGAGTCGCCGGCCAGGAAGACCCGGCCGCTGCGCATCCGGTCCGCCGTCCGGGTCTGCCCGCCGTACCGGCGTACCCAGCGCACCGGCACGTCCGGCAACTCCGCGCCGGTGAGCCGGGCGACCGCCGCGCGCAGCTCGGCTGTCGTCGGCGCGGTGTCGGCGGGGGGCGCGACGTCGAACTCCGCCGTGATGACCCGCAGCAGCTCCGGCCCGACCGGCACCGCCGAGTAGACGCCCCCACCGGGGCAGAACCGTGACCCACGGTGTTCCGGGGCCAGCTCCGCGACGGCGATCTCGACGTCGGCCACCAGACCGCAGTTCGCCGGGCCCGCACCGGGGAAGGCGATGCCGGCGGCCGCGCGCACCGTGCTGTCCTCACCGTCGGCCGCCACCAGGAAGCTGCCGTGCAGGTGGTACTCGCCGTCGGCGGTGCCGACCCGGACCCGTACGCCGTCGTCGTCCTGGGTGAAGGCCGTCACCCGGTGGCCCCGGCGCACATCGGCCCCACGGGCCACGGCGGCCTCGTCGAGCCGGCGCGCGATGAACTGGTGCCCGAGCAGCATGGCCGGCAGATGTCGGCCGGAGAGCGCCGACATGTCCAGCCACATCAGCGAGAAGTGCGTGCCCTGCACGGGGGAGACGTGCCCGCGTAGCCCGGCGAGCAGGCCCCGCTGGTCGAGCAGTTCGGCGGTGGTGGTGTTGATCGCCTGCCCGGGTGACTCGTCGGTCAGGTCGGGGCTGCGCTCCAGCACGACGACGTCGATCCCCCACAGGGCCAGCTCGTGCGCCAGCATGAGCCCGGTCAGGCTCCCTCCGGCGATGATCACTGGTGCGGTCATGTGCGACTCCTTCAGCCGATGCCGAGTTCGTTGTCGATCAGGTCGAAGATCTCGTCGTCGGTCGCCGTCGAGATCGCGGTCACCTCGTCACCGGTGTCCGCCACCAGGGCGGACCGCTGCTCCTCCACCCGGTCGAGGAAGCCGGCCAGCCGGCCGGACAGCCGGCCCATCGCCGCGGCGGACGGTGCCGCCGCCGACAGGTCGGAGGTCAACCGGTCCAACTCGGCGAACAGCACCGCGAACGGGTCCCGCTCCTGCGGTGTCAACCGGTCGCCGAGGTGCCGGGCCAGCTGTGCCGGGCTCGGGTGGTCGAAGATCAGACTGGCCGAGAGCCGTAGCTGGGTCGCCGTGGCGAGCCGGTTACGCAGTTCCACCGCCGTGAGCGAGTCGATGCCGAGGTCCCGGAACTGCCGCTCCGGGGCGATGCCCGCCGCCCCGGCATGCCCCAGGGTGATCGCCGCGTTCTCACAGACCAGGGTCAGGAGCAGGTCGTGCCGGTCGGCGTCGGTGAGCCCGGCGAGCCGTTCGGGCAGCGGCCGGACCGCCGCCGGTGCGTCCTGCGGCGACGCGTCCACGCCGACCGGCCCGGTCAACGCCCGGAACAGTGGCGCGAGCAGCCCGTCGCGGGCCCGCGCGGTGAGGGTGGGCAGGTACAGCCCCATCGCGACGGTCACCGGTTGGCCCAGGGTGACGGCCGCGTCGAGCGCCGCCAGGCCGTCGGCGACGTCCATCGGTCGTACGCCGATCCGGCTGAGCCGTTGCAGGTCCTGTTCCTGCAGGCCGGCCCCCATCCCCGACTCGGTGTGCCACAGGCCCCACGCGATCGTCGTGCCGGCCAGCCCCATGGTGTGCCGGTGGTGCGTCAACGCGTCCTGGAACGTGTTGGCGGCGGCGTAGTTGGCCTGGCCGGCGTTGCCTAGGGTCCCGGTGGCGCTGCCGAAAACGACGAGATTCACCTCGGGGTGGTGTTGGAGTGCGGTGTGGAGGGTGTGGGTGGTGTCGATTTTGGCGGTGAGGGTGGTGTGGAGGGTGTGGGGGGTTTGGGTGGTGAGGGGGGTGTCGTGGAGGGTGCCGGCGGTGTGGATGACGGTGGTGAGGGGGTGGGTGGTGGGGATGGTGGTGAGGAGTTGGTGGAGTTGGTGGGGTTGGGTGGGGTCGTATTGGGCGGTGGTGGTGGTTGTTCCGTGGGTGTGGAGTTCGGTGGTGAGGGGGGTGAGGGTGTCGGGGTTTCCTCGGGTGGTGAGCAGGAGGTGGTGGTGGGGGTGGGTGGTGGCGAGGTGTCGTGCGGTGTGGGTGGCGAGGGCGCCGGTGGCGCCGGTGATGAGGATGGTGCCGCGTTGCGGCCGGGGGGCGGGGATGGTCAGTGCGATCTTGCCGGTGTGTCGGGCCTGGCTGAGGTGCCGTAGGGCGTCGGGGGCGTTGGTGGCGGGCCAGCAGGTGACGGGTAGGGCGGGTAGGGCGTTGGTGGTGATGAGGTGGGTGAGGGTGGTGAGGAGTTGGTGGATGCGGGTGGGTCCGGCGTCGAGGAGGTCGTAGGGCTGGTAGGTGAGGTGGGGGTGGGTGGTGGTGATGGTGTGGGGGTCGCGGATGTCGGTCTTGCCGATCTCCAGGAAGGTGCCCCCCTCGGCCAGCAGCGCGAGGCTGGTGTCCACGTGCTCGTGGGTCAGCGTGTTCAGGACGACGTCGACACCGTCGGGATCGGTCTGCCGGATGCGTCCGCCGTACGCCGTCGTCCGGGAGTCGTGGATGTGGGAGTCCGGCACGCCGAGCGCGCTGAGGGTGGCCTGCTTGGGCGCGCTCGCGGTGGTGTGCACGGTGGCCCCGAGGTGCCGGGCGTAGTGCAGGGCGGCCATCCCGACCCCGCCGGTCGCGGTG
>NZ_JBMDWU010000020.1:0-11936 GCF_048594385.1 Micromonospora sp.
CGGTGGTCGCGATGACGTGGCCGAGGCCCGCGCCGGCCGAGGCGACGGTGGACCGGTCGCCGGGGAACCGGTCCTCGGTGAGCTGGTCGGCGAAGCGGGCCGTCATCTCGGCCAGCATCGGGGCGATCCCGGCCGCGTACCTGGCGAACGACCGGGGGGCGATGCCCTCGGCCGAGGCCAGCGCGAAGGCGTGGGTCAGGCCGCTGACCGCCGTGCCGAACAGGTCGAGCAGCGCCAGGTCGTACGCCGCCGCCGCGCCCGGGTCCGGGCCGAGGTATGCGGGGGTGCCGCCGAAGGCCGCCAGGACGGGCCGGACGGCGTCGAAGCCGGACCGGCTGCCGCACCACAGGGCCGTGGCGGCGGGTGTGCCGATGGTCGGCGTCGGGGACAGGATGGCGCCCTTCACCAGGTCGACCCGGTGCCCGGTGGCCCAGTCCGCCAGCGCCCGCGCCTCGTCCGGCCGGCCGGTGGTGACGTCGACGACGGTCCGCCCGGCCCAGTCGTCGTGGGCGGCCAGCACGGGGCCGACCGCCGCCGGGTCCCGTAGGCAGGTGATCACGACGGGGACGTCCCGGACCGCCCCGGTGACGGTCGGCGCGGCCGTCGCGCCGAGCGCGACGAGGGGGCCGGCCCGGTCCGGCGTACGGTTCCAGACGGTCGTCGGCGTCCCGGCGGAGATCAGGGTGGCGGCGAGCGCCCGGCCCATCGGACCCAGGCCGAGCACCGCCACCGGCGTACGGTGCGTGAGTTGTCGATCGCTCATGCCGGGGACGGTAGACCTTCTCGTTGACGTGAAGGTCAAGTCCGCGGTCTGCTGTGCGGCATGCGGATCGGTGAACTGGCCCGGCGGGCCGGGGTGAGCACCCGGGCCCTGCGCTACTACGAGGAGCAGGGTCTGCTGCGGCCGCAACGGCGGCCGAGCGGCTACCGCGACTACGGCGAGCAGGCGTTGACCACGGTGCGGCACATCCGGCTGCTGCTCTCGGCCGGGCTCGGTACGGCCGTGATCGCCGAGATCCTGCCCTGCGTGCCGGACGACACCACGGTGCTCGCCCCCACCTGCCCCGAACTGCTCGACGGCCTGGCCGGGGAACGGGCCCGGATCACCGCGTCCATCCAGCGGCTCACCGCGGCCCGGGACATCCTCGACGCCCTGATCGCCACGGGTGGTCCCGCCCGGCGGCCGTGAGCCGGCCGCCGGGACACGTCGGCGGGCGGGCCGGTGGTCAGGAGATGTAGTGCAGGATCACGTTGTGCACGTGGTGGCTCTTCTGCGCGCCCCGGAACTCCACCTCGTAGGTGTGGGTGCCGACGTGCACGGCGATCGCGCCGGTGGAGAAGAACTCCCCGCCCCACGACTTGTTGCTCACCACGCTCACGCTGGTGATCTTCGAGTACGGGATGCTGGTGATCGCGAACTTCTTGCCCACGAACGAGCGGTCCTGGATGATCACCCGCCGGTCGGTCAGGCCGATGAACCCGGTGCCGGTGCCGATGGCGTCGTAGACGGCGATGATCTGTTCCCCGTCGAGTAGTCCACTGCGGATCTGCTGGAACTGCTCCTTGCGGTCGTACGTCACATTTGCCATGGGTTCCACGGTAGGAAGTGGGCGCCAGTGTCGGCCGGTGCCCGTCCGTCAGCCCGGTCGACTAGTCTCCCCATGCCTGGCCGGACGCGGGCGACGGGGGAGGGAAGCGGTGTGACCAGCGAACGTTCCGAGACGCAGCCCGCCGACGAGTCGCGGCCGGAGCCGCCGGACACCTCGGTCGGCGCCGACGACGCGGCCCCGGCCGACGCGGCGACCCCGTCCCCCACCGGTGCTGACGTGACTCCGCCCGCTGCGGCTGTCCCCGCCGCCCAACCTCCAACCCCTGTCGGCGGCGAGGCCCCGGGCGGCGACCCTGCCCCGGCCGGCACCGGGGACGCGGAGGTGGGCCGGGCGTCGGGTGCCGTGCCCGACTGGGAGCCGTGGCCGCAGCGTCCCGCCGCCCGGGGCCGGCTGAACCGGCTGGCCGTGGTCACGCTGGTGCTGGGCCTGCTCGGCGGGGTGCTGGCGCCGGTCACCGCCGGCTTCGCGCTGCGCCGGATCAGGCGGGACAGCGAGCGGGGCCGGGGCCTGGTGATCGCCGGGCTGGTGCTGCTCGGGGGCTGGGTGCTGGCCGGCCTGGTGGCCCTGGGCGTCACGATGACCGGGTCCGACCCGGACCCCGGGCTACGCGGGCTGCGGGTGGGGGACTGTTTCCGGGTGCCGTCCGGCGCCACCGCCAGCCGGACCGCGCCCGAGGAGGTCACCCGGGTCGCCTGCGACACCCCGCACCACGCCGAGTACGTCGACGACTTCCCCGCCTACGAGCGTTCCGCCGACGAGCGGTACCCCGGCGCGGCGGTGCTCTCCCAGCGGGCCGAGACGCTCTGCCGGCAGCGGCAGCGCAGTTACGTGGTGGACCCGCTGGGCCTGCCGGCCGAGGTGCGGCTGAGCTGGTACCTGCCGACCCGGGTCGACTGGTCCACCGACCCCACCATCACCTGCTACCTGACCGCCCCGGGCGGGTTGTCCCGGTCGCTGCGGATGGACACCACGGTGCTCGACCCGGCGCAGCTCGGCTACCTGCTGGCCAGCCGGGACTGGACCGAGGTGCGGGCCGCCCTGGTGGCCAGCGCGCCGACCAGCACCCCGGCCGGGCTGCGGGACGCGGTGCGGCGGGCCGAGACCATCCACACCGACATGTGGTTCCGGCTGCGCCGGGAGACCTGGCCGGAGGCGGTCCGCCCGGCGATGGAGCGGCTGCTCACCGAGATGGAGCAGGACGAGCCGACCTGGCGGGACGCCGACGGCGAACCCGACCGGGGCCGGCTGCTCCAGGTGGTCGCGCAGGCCGGGCAGCATCCGGACCCGGCCACCGAACTGGCCGTACGCCAGGCGCTGGGGTTGCCGACGGCGCAGGGTGAGCCGATGCGCTGAGCCGACCGAGGGTGGTGTTCCGGCCACTCGGCGCGGACGGGTCGGACGTTCCGCCGACCGGCCCGTGCCCCGAACGGCTCTAGGCTGGCGGCGGGGACACGGCTGACGACGGGGGTCGACGATGGCGCAAGCGGGCGGGCCTGCGTCGCCGCCGGGCGTTCAGTCCGCCATCACCGCGCGGTACGCGTCCTCGATCCGGGCGGCGAGCAGCACCTCACCCTCGGTGAGCGGTTCCCCGTCACCGTGCCCGACCCGGATGCGGGTCTCGGTGTCCCGCCGGCTGATGTCCGGTCGCAGCCGCAGCGCGTCCGCGACGACCTTGACCCGCTCGGTCAGCGCCGCGTGCTGGGTGTCATCCATGACCAGGGTGCGGCGGATCTGCTCTCCGTCGCGGGTCCACCCGTGCAGGAGCGTGAGGGCGTCACTGAGATAGTCGTGCTTGCTTCGACTGGTGAACAGCGCGCGCATCACCGCACCTCCCAGGCGCCGTTGCCGGCTTGTGGCCAAATCGTCGCCGTCCCGTGTCCTCGTGGTGTTAACAGTCTGTCGGCCTCATGGCGGTGTGTCCACGCCCACACTTCCGTCTCTTATTGGCCTACCGGTCGGCGACGGTACCCAAACCGACGATTGATCTGGCACGCTGGACGCCCGTGCAGACCGAACGGCGTAGCGGAAACGGACCGACCGACCGGCGTGAGCCGAGGGTGGTCGTAGGAGCGGCGATCATCTCCGCCGGGCGGGTGCTCGCCTGCGCGCGTACCGCGCCCCCCGAGGTCGCCGGCATGTTCGAGTTTCCCGGCGGCACGGTCGAGCCGGGCGAGAGCGAGACGGCGGCGCTGGTCCGCGAGTGTGCCGAGGAGCTGGCCGTCCGGGTGGAGGTCGGCGACCGGGTCGGCCGGGACGTCCGGATGGCCCACGGCCGGTCGGTGCTGAAGGTGTACGCGGCACGTCTGCTGCACGGCGACCAGCCCCGCGCGCTGGAACACTCCGCGATGCGCTGGCTCGCCGCCGACGAACTGCACAGTGTCACCTGGCTCCCCGCCGACGTGCCCATCGTCGCCGCCCTCCGCCCGCTGCTGGCCGCCGGCTGACGGCGGCGGGTGCCCGGCCGACACGGCGACGTGGGCCGACGGCGTGTGCCGTCGACCCCCGTCGACCTCGTCGTGCCCGCTCCGGCGGATGTCACGCCGTAGCGATGCCGGCCGTCCCGGCCCGGTGCCGTTCATCCGGTCCGGTGCCCGTCAGGCCGGTTCGGTGCCTGTCGTGCCGGTTCAGCGCCCGTCGGGCTGGTTCAGTGCTTCTCGTCCTGGCTCGGGTGGGCGAAGTTGAGGTGCTCCGGCGGCAGCGGGAAGGTGACGTCGTCACCGAACGGCGACGGGGCCGCCGCCCGGTCGAAGGTCAACTCCGTCAGCGGGAGCTTGCCCCGGTCGTCGACCGCCGGCATGGTCGGGTGCGGGACCTCGCGGTGCCAGTTCACGCCCTGCTGGGCCTGGGCCTCCGCGGCCGGGTCGCCGGAGCCTCCGGCGTGCGAGTGGACTCCAGCCTGACGGGCGCCGCTGTGCACCACGGACCCCTTTCCCCCGCTGTTCGCGGTGCTCGGGGGCGTCTCGCCCCGACGGAAGATCTTGCTACCGAGCCATACCAGGGGATCGTACCTGCGGTCGACGACCCGTTCCTTCATGGGGATGATCCCGTTGTCGGTGATCTTGATGTGCTCGGGGCAGACCTCGGTGCAGCACTTGGTGATGTTGCAGAAGCCGAGCCCCTGCTCCTGCTGCGCGTACTGCTTGCGGTCGGTCTTCGCGTCCAGCGGGTGCATGTCCAGCTCGGCGGCCCGGATGAAGAACCGGGGGCCGGAGAAGGCCGGCTTGTTCTCCTCGTGGTCGCGGATCACGTGGCACACGTTCTGGCACAGGAAGCACTCGATGCACTTGCGGAACTCCTGCGAGCGTTCCACGTCGACCTGCTGCATCCGGTACTCGCCCGGCGCCAGGTCGGCCGGCGGGGCGAAGGCCGGCGTCTCCCGGGCCTTCTCGTAGTTGAACGAGACGTCCGTGACCAGGTCCCGGATCACCGGGAAGGTGCGCAGCGGGGTGACCGTGACGGTCTCGGACTCCTCGAACGTCGACATCCGGGTCATGCAGCTCAGCCGGGGCTTGCCGTTGATCTCCATCGAGCAGGAGCCGCACTTGCCGGCCTTGCAGTTCCACCGGCAGGCCAGATCCGGCGCGTCGGTGGCCTGGAGCCGGTGGATGACGTCGAGGACGACCTCGCCCTCGTTCACCTCGACCGAGTAGTCCTGGAGGTCACCGCCGGTCTCGTCGCCCCGCCAGATGCGGAAATCCCTCTTGCTTCCCATCAGTTCGCCTCCTCACCGACGGCGTCGAAGTCGGCCAGCTCCTCGTCGGTCAGGTACTTGGCCAGCTCGGTACGGTCGAAGAGGCCGATCAGCTCGGCCCGCATCTTCGGCAGCGGCTTGTGCTCCAGCCGGACGGTGTCGCCGTCCAGGGCGCAGACCAGGTTGACCCGACGCCAGCTCGGATCCATGGTCGGGAAGTCCTCCCGGGTGTGCCCGCCGCGCGACTCCTGCCGCTCCAGCGCCGCCTTCGCGGTGCACTCCGAGACGACGAGCATGTTGCGCAGGTCCAGCGCCAGGTGCCAGCCCGGGTTGTAGCGCCGGCCGCCGACCGCGCTCACCTTCGCCACCCGCTCGCGCAGCTCGGCCAGCCGGCGCAGGGCGTCGACCAGCTCACCCTCCCGGCGGATGATCCCGACCAGATCCCCCATCACCGCCTGGAGGTCCTGCTGGAGGGTGTAGGGGCTCTCCCCGGTGTCCCGCTGCAACGGCGCCAGCGCCGCCTCCACGGCGGTCTCCACCGCGCTCACCGGCACCTTCGGGCGCGAGGTCAACTGATCGGTGTACGACGCCGCGTGCCCGCCCGCCCGCTTGCCGAAGACCAGCAGGTCGGACAGGGAGTTGCCGCCCAACCGGTTGGAGCCGTGCATGCCACCGGAGACCTCACCGGCGGCGAACAGTCCCTGCACGGTGCCGTACGCGGCCCCGGAGTCCGGGTCCACCTCCACGCCGCCCATCACGTAGTGGCAGGTCGGCCCGACCTCCATCGGCTCGGCGGTGATGTCGACGTCGGCCAGCTCCTTGAACTGGTGGTACATCGACGGCAGCCGGCGACGGATCTCGTCGGCCGAACGCCGGGAGGCGATGTCCAGGTAGACGCCGCCGGCCGGCGTACCCCGACCGGCCTTGACCTCGCTGTTGATCGCGCGGGCGACCTCGTCGCGGGGCAGCAGCTCCGGCGGACGCCGGTTGTTGTCCGGGTCGGTGTACCAGCGGTCCGCCTCCTCCTCGGTCTCCGCGTACTGCTTGCGGAAGACGTCGGGGACGTAGTCGAACATGAACCGCTTGCCGTCGGAGTTCTTCAGCACGCCGCCGTCACCCCGGACCGACTCGGTGACCAGGATGCCCTTCACCGAGGGCGGCCAGACCATGCCGGTCGGGTGGAACTGGAGGAACTCCATGTTGATCAGCGTGGCCCCGGCGCGCAGCGCCAGCGCGTGCCCGTCCCCGGTGTACTCCCAGGAGTTCGAGGTGACCTTGTAGGACCGGCCGACCCCGCCGGTCGCCAGCACCACCGCCGGCGCCTCGAAGAGGATGAACTCGCCGGACTCCCGGTAGTAGCCGAACGCCCCGGCCACCCGGTCGCCGTCGAGCAGCAGCTCGGTGATGGTCGTCTCGGAGAACACCTTGATCCGGGCCTCGTAGTCGCCGAGGTCGCGCTTGTCCTCCTGCTGGAGGGAGACGATCTTCTGCTGGAGGGTGCGGATCAGCTCCAGGCCGGTCCGGTCGCCGACGTGCGCCAGCCGCGGGTACTCGTGCCCGCCGAAGTTGCGCTGGGAGATCTTGCCGTCCTTCGTCCGGTCGAAGAGCGCCCCGTACGTCTCCAGCTCCCAGATCCGCTGCGGCGACTCCTTCGCGTGCAGCTCGGCCATCCGGAAGTTGTTGAGGAACTTGCCGCCGCGCATGGTGTCGCGGAAGTGCACCTGCCAGTTGTCCCGGCTGTTCACGTTCCCCATCGCGGCCGCCGCGCCGCCCTCGGCCATCACGGTGTGCGCCTTGCCGAAGAGCGACTTGGAGATGATCGCGGTCTTCTTGCCGGCGAGCCGGGCCTCGATCGCCGCGCGCAGGCCGGCGCCGCCGGCCCCGATCACGACGACGTCGTAGTGGTGTCGTTCGATGCGAGTGGTAGTGGTCATGTCGCCGCGCCCTCTAGTTGATGAACCGCAGGTCGCTGAACCAGCCGGCGGCGATGGCCATCACGTAGAAGTCGGTGAAGGCCAGCGTGCCGAGGGTGATCCAGGCGAGCTGCATGTGCCGGGTGTTCAGCTTGGACACGAACGTCCAGGCCCGGTACCGCACCGGGTGCGCGGAGAAGTGCTTGAGCCGCCCGCCGATGATGTGCCGGCACGAGTGGCAGGAGATGGTGTACGCCCACAGCATCACCACGTTGCCCAGCAGGATGATGTTGCCCAGCCCGAAGCCGAAGCCCTCCGGCGAGTGGAAGGCGAGGACCGCGTCCCAGGTGTTGATCAGCGAGATGATCGCGGCGGCGTAGAAGAAGTAGCGGTGCAGGTTCTGCCCGAGCAGCGGGAACCGGGTCTCCCCGGAGTAGGACTTGTGCCCGTCCGGCACCGCGCAGGCCGGTGGCGACAGCCAGAACGACCGGTAGTACGCCTTGCGGTAGTAGTAGCAGGTCAACCGGAACAGCAGCAGGAACGGCAGGGTCAGCGCCGCGTCCGGGATGATCCACCAGCCGGGCAGGAAACTGCCGAAGTGCGAGGAGCCCTCGACGCACCGGTCGGTCACACAGGGGGAGTAGAACGGCGTCAGGTAGTGGTACTGGTCCACCCAGTACCACTTGTGCATGAACACCCGGACGGTCGCGTACGCCACCCAGGCACTGAGCCCGACGACGGTGATCAGGGGGGCGAACCACCAGCGGTCGGTCCGCAACGTCTTCGCCGCGATGGCGGCGCGCGCCCGCGCCCCCCGCGGCTTCGTTGCCGTTGATGTCATTCGAGTCGTCTTCCTGACGGGACGGGCCCTCGCGGGCGGCGGTTCACGTTCCGTGCCGGTCAGTGGACCGGCCGGACCGTGTCCACTGCCGCGTGGTGCGCAAGCAGGCAGCCGCGCCGGGACATCGGCGCAGCTAAGTGACACACGTTACGCCGATCATCACGATCGGGCCGCGCAACGCAGTGTCCCGTGTGTCCCGCACCTTGGAAAGACCCGAGCCATGATCAATGTGCCGTGGACGTCAGGCGGCTGCGGGGCCGGCCGCGCGGGCGCTGCGGCACCGGTCAGCCCGACGCACCGCCGGTGAAGTTCCACGAGGCCAGCCGCAGTGGCGGCCCCTCCCACCAGCCGCCGTCGAACCGGTCCGGCTGCCGGACCGGCCGCCGGCCGAGGCCGAGCACCGCCCCCGGCCCCAACGCCCGGGGGTACGCCTCGGTGAACCGGAAGTTCCGCACCGCCCGCACCGGCACGCCGTCCTCGACCAGCCACACCCCGTTGCGGGTCAACCCGGTGATCACCAGACTCTTCGGATCGAGCACCCGGGTGTACCAGAAGTCGCTGACCAGCAGCCCCCGGGTCATCGGTGCGACCAGCGCGGCGGTGTCCGCGTCCGCCACCGCCCCCGCGACCGAGCCGCCGCCTCCCTGCCGGCTCACCGCACCGCCCTGCGGGCCCGCCGCGCCACCGCCCGCACCCCCGTCGGCCGCCGTCGGGGGTGCACCGGGCATCCGGAGATTGCGGGGGATCGGGCCGAAGGTGGCGCCGCCCGGCGCCCCGTGGCCGGTCGACGACGTGCCCGCCCCGGCGGCGCTGCGCCGGTCGTGGGCCACCGCGCGGGTGGTGCCCGCCTCGACCAGGGTCAGCGCCGTACGCGGGGTGCCCTCCAGGTCGAACGGCATCGCCCCGCCGTACGTCGGATCGTCGAGGAGGGTCACCGCAGGATCGAACTGGGCGGTGCCGGGGCGGGCGAACGACTGA
The DNA here is from genome assembly GCF_048594385.1 of Micromonospora sp. Taxonomy (NCBI): domain Bacteria; kingdom Bacillati; phylum Actinomycetota; class Actinomycetes; order Micromonosporales; family Micromonosporaceae; genus Micromonospora; species Micromonospora sp. Next base: position 9,034 of record NZ_JBMDWU010000020.1, read on the forward strand.
CCCTCGACGTGCCGCTTGCCGTTGAAGCCGTACCAGGCGAGATTCTGCAACAGGTCGGCCACCGCGGCCGGTTCGAGGACCACCTCGTACCGGCCCGGGGGCAGCTCGACCGGGTCGGCGGCGGCCCGTGCCTTCGCCGCCGCCCGGACCCCCAGGACCGTGCCGTCCACCTCGTCGAGGCGACCGGCGCAGAGCCGGGCCACCCCGTCCGCGCCGCCCGTGCGGGCGATGCCGTCCATCGCCGCCTCGGTGGTGCGCCCCTGCGCCGCCTGGCCGGCCGAGTTGGCGAACGCCGCCGACCGGTAGGAGGTGCGGCAGTACCCGGCCGCCTCCAGCCCGTCCACCGCGTCGACGAAGGCCCGGACGCGGTCGGCGCGGGCCGCCGGCTCGGCGTAGGCGGTCGCCTCGTCGAGCAGGCCGTTGGAGCGCACCGCCGACGGTGGGGTCAGCCCCGGCCAGGCCGAATCGGGCGGGCAGAGCCGGGCCGCGGCGAGGGTCCGTCCGACCAGGGCCCGCAGCCCGTCCGGGCCGACCAGGCTGCCGCCCCCGGCGGCCGTCCGACCGTCGACGTGCACCCGCAGCCGGACCGTCACCTGCGACTCGGCGACGTTCTGGTGGATGAACGAGTTGGCGAACCGGGTCAACGCCAGATCGTGCCGGACGACGGTGACCTCGGCCTCGGCGGCCGGGCCGGCCATCTCGTGGACCAGCTCCACCACCCGGGCGGCGACGTCCAGCTCGGTCGCCCCGGGGTCCCGCAGGCCGGTCATGCCCGCACCCCCACCCGGACGCCCCGGAACCGGGCCGGCGCCGCCGGATGCCCGGTGTGCCCGATCTGGCCGGGCTGGCCCTTGCCGCAGTTCGGGGTGCCCCACGGGACGATCTCGGAGGAGAGCATGTCCATCGACCGCCAGAACAGCGGACCGATGCCGGTGTAGGTGGGGTTGCGCAGCATCCGGCCGCGCCGGCCGTTGCGCACCTCCCAGGCGATCTCGCAGCCGAACTGGAAGTTCAGCCGTCGGTCGTCGATCGACCAGGACCGGTTGACGTCCATCAGCACCCCGTCGTCGGTGGCCGCGATGATCTCGTCGAGGGTGTGCGGACCGGGTTCCAGGCCCACGTTGGTCATCCGCACCATCGGCAGCCGGGCCCAGCCGTCGGCGCGTACGCTGCCGCCGTAACTGAGGCCGGCGACGGCGGCCGAGTCCCGGCCGGCGAGCACCCCGACCCAGCGGCCCTCGCGTACCGCGTCGCGTCGGACCGCCGGGGAGCCCTCGTCGTCGAAGCCGAAGCTGCCCAGCGCGCCGGGGATCGTCGGGTCGATGGTGATGTTCATCAGCTCGGAGCCGTAGCGCAGCGACCCGAGCTGGGCCAGGTCGAGCCAGGAGGTGCCGGCGAAGGCGGCCTCCCAGCCGAGGATGCGGTCCAGCTCGATGGCGTGCCCGACCGACTCGTGGATCTGCAACGCGAGCTGCTCGTCGCCCAGGATCAGGTCGGTCTCGCCGGCCGGGCACTGCGGGGCGGTGAGCAGCGCCCGGGACTCGTCGGCGATCCGGGCGGCGTGCGCGGTCAGGTCGAGCGACTCGACCAGCTCCCACCCGGTGGTGCCGTACTGGCCCCGGTAGCTCGGCCAGGAGCGGCGCTGGGTCTCGTGCTCGCCGATCGAGGTGGCCGAGATGCCGCCGCCGCACTCGCGGATGTGCTGGTCGATGCGGTGTCCCTCGCTGGAGACGAACCACTTGCGGGTGTCCCAGATCTGGTAGAGCCCCTCGGCCAGGTCGGCTCCCTGACCACGCGCCGCCTCGGTGGCCCGGACCAGCAGGTCGCCCTTGTCGGACAGCGGCACGCCGAGCGGGTCGACCGCGCAGTCGGAGGACCAGCTCGCCACCACCGGCTCGGCCGGGGTCAGCGTGATCGGTGGGCCGGCGACCCGGGCGCTCGCGGCGGCCACCTCCGCGGCCCGCCGGCCGGCCGCGCGGGCCGCCGCGTCGGACAGCTCGGGTACGGCGTGGAAGCCCCACCCCGACCCGACCAGCGCGCGTACGCCCAGACCGAGGCTCTCGTCCTGGGTCAGCTCCTCGATCGCGCCGTTGCGCGCGGACATCGACTCGTAGCGCCGGTGCATCACCCGGGCGTCGGCATACCGGGCACCCGCGTCGAGAGCGGCCTGTACGGCTGCGGCTGCCGCGTCGAACTCGGTCATGGACCGACCCTAGGCCAGTCCACCGACATCCGTCAGGGCAGCAGATCCTCGGGTCGCAGGCGCACCTGGACCGGCTCGGTGAGTTCCAGCGACTCCCCGACCTTGGCGACCGTCTGCTCCAGGTAGTGCCGGCCGTGTCGCCGGTAGAGGTGCAGGTTGCCGTTCTGCTGCTCGATCAGCAGGTACCACTCGATCCCGGCGCTGGCGTAATAGTGCATCTTGAGGACCTTGTCGGTCGCCGCGTTGCCGGGCGAGATGATCTCGCACACCAGGTGGACGTCGTGCGCCTCGATGTAGACCTCGTCGAAGTCGATCTCGCCGGTGACGACGAGATCGGGAATGGTGATCCGACCCGGCTTGAGGCGGACGTTGACCGCCTCCAGGACCCGCAGGTGCGCACTGCGGGCCGGCTGCCGTAGTGCGGCCCGGAGTTCTCCCGAGATGTTCTGGTGGCGGGGGGTCGGGGCTGGGGTCACGTGGAGGCTCCCGTCGAAGAGTTCGACGCGTTGGGACGTCTTGCCGAGGGAGAGGTACTCCTCTTCGGTCCACGGTCCGTCGTGGCCGAACACCGCTGCGGTCATGGTCGTTCACCTCCACCTCGTGTCGTCCGGCATCCTCCGTCGGGCACCAGGGCCATGGTCGCACCCCTGGTGCGACCGGACGGCGACGACACCGTGCGGCGACTACGCTGTGGTCCGGT
>NZ_JBMDWU010000200.1:0-7184 GCF_048594385.1 Micromonospora sp.
ACACCGCGGCCCTCGGCCGGACGGTGGTCGGCCGGGCCCGCTACCGGGCCCGGCTCGACGGCTTCCTGGCCGAGTTCGTCGACCTGCGCTACGAGGTGGAGGAGCTGCTCGCCGACGCCGACCGGGCGGCGGTGGCGTACCGGATGTCGTTCCGGCTGGCCTCGGCCGGCCGCGCACCGGTGCGCATCCGTGGCGTGTTCCGGTTCCGGGTCGACGCCGACGGCCTGATCGCCCACCGGGTCGACTACTGGGACAGCGGCGAGGTCCACCGCCAGCTCGCGGGAGCACCCGAACCGCCGCCCGTCCCCGGTTCGGGGGCGGGCGGCCCGGCGTAGCCGGCTTCCGGCTCCGGCGTGCGGTGGTGTCCGTGTCGCCGGATCCGGCCCGTGCTCGGTAGAGTTCGCCTTTCGGCGGACGGCGAGTGCGAGGTGGCGCGGTGACGGGCGGAGTCGACGAGTCGGCAGGTGACGCGCCGGCGATCCAGACCGTGCAGCGGGCCGCCACCATCCTCCAGGCGTTCTCGGTGGAGCGGCCCCGGCTCACCCTGGCCGAGCTGACCGCCGACCTGGCCATCAGCCGGGCCACCGCGCACCGGTACGCCCGCGCGCTGCGGGCGGCCAACCTGCTGCGCTTCGACACGGCCACCGCCACCTACACGTTGGGCCCGCAGGTGCTGGCGATGGAGGCCGCCGCCCGCGCGGCGCTGCCCATCGTCACCGCCGCCGAGCCGCACCTGGACCGGCTCACCCGGCTGACCAACCAGACCTCGGTGCTCAGCGTCTGGAACGGTGAGGCGCCGACGGTGGTCCGCTGCATGGACAACACCAGCGGTGACGTGCGGCTCAGTGTGCGCACCGGTTCGCCGTTGGATCTGCTCCGCTCGGCGCAGGGCCGGGTCTTCTGCGCCTACCTGTCGGCCGCCGAGGCGCCCGCCGTGGCCCGCCAGTTGCGGCTGTCGGCGGGCCTGCGGGCCGTCGTCGAGCAGGTCCGCCGGGACGGTTTCGCGGTCAACTCCCCGGAGGACTTCGGGGTACGCGTGCTGGCCGCGCCGGTGTTCGAGCGGACCCAGGTGGTGGCCGCCCTGGCGGTGCTGGGCACCAGCACGGCGCTGTCCGGCGCGGTGGAGGCCGCCGCGGCGGACAGCCTGCGGCTGGTGGCCCGGGAGTTGTCCGAGGCGCTCGGCGCGGGCTGACGCCCGCGGCCCGCCCGCCCGTCAGCGGTGACCGTTGCCGTTGAGGTGCGGATGGTGGCCGTTGCCGCCGCTACCCAGCTCGGCGGTGACCAGGGCGGCGACGCGTTGCAGGGCGATGGCGAGCGGGCTGTCGGTGCCCTCGGGGACCGAGGTGGTGGTGCCGACGATGGCCATCGCGGCGATCAGGGTGCTGCCCCGGAAGATCGGCGCGGCGATGCTGCGGACCCCGTTGGCCGAGGGCGTGTTGGCCGAGATGCCGGTCCGCCGGATCTTCTCGACCTCCCGGCGCAGCTCGGCGGAGGCGGCGATCTCGTCGGCCAGCCCCGGGACGTCGGCCTCGGGGAGGAACGCGCAGAACACCCGGCCCTGGGCGGATTCGGTACGGGACAGCCGGGAGCCGGTCCGCACACTGACCCGGATCACCCGGTCGGTGTTGTCGTCGGCGCGGACCACCACGGCGGTGTCGCCGTCCCAGACGCTGAGCACCACCGTCTCGTCGATCTCGCGGACGAGCTGCTGCATGCGCGGGCCGGCGATGCTGATCACCGGCATCGCCGCGCGGGCGGCGGCGGAGAGCGTCAGGATCTGCGGGCCGAGGGAGTAGAGTCCCTCCCGCTCGTCGTAGCGCAGCAGGTTGCTCTCCCGCAGCGCCTTGGTGTAGCGGTGCGCGGTGGCCTTGCTGGTGCCGAGGCTGGCGGTGAGTTCGTTGAGGCTCAGGCGCGGACGTGCCGCCGTGAACGCGTTGAGGATGACCGCCGCGCGCTGCACGGTCTGGATCGCCGGTGAGCTGGGGTCAGCGCTCTTGACCGGCGAAGGGGCATCGTCCGCCATCTGGATTCCTTTGTGCGCAGAGTGAGACAGTATCATGGCATATGACACGTCAGCCTGTCGATGCCTGCTGGTGGCGCAGCGCGATGTCCGCGTACAACCGGGCGAAACGCGCCAATTCCGACAGGGCGTACCGGTCCCGTCGCGGGTCGGCCGGATCGGGCGGTAACGCCGGCGGGCCCAGCCGTACCGTGGGCACCCCCCGGGCGCGCAGCACCACCCCGTCGGTCGACCCGGTCCACCCGCGCAGCGGTGCCGGCGGCCGGCCGTACGCGGCGAGCCAGGCGGCGTCGGCGTGCCGGCAGATCGGCGCGGTGGGTGGGGTGGCCGCGGCCGGGTGCGCCGGATGGCCGGCCACCGCCAGCCCGCAGTCGGCCAGCGGGGTGTCGCGCAGCCGCCGGGTCAGGGTGGCCCGCAGCGCGTCGGTGATCTGCGTCGGATCGTCGCCGGGCACCGTGGTCAGGTAGAGGTGGAGGTCGACCACCCCGGGCAGCAGGTCGGGCTTGCCCGGCTGGCCGGCGCGGACCGCCCCGAGGCCCAGTTCCGCCCCGACCAGGGCGTCCGGGTCGGCCCGTCGGGCCAGATGTGCCCGGCGGAACTCCTCCAGCGCCTCGACGACCACGCCGAGGTGGGCGAGCAGTCCGCCGGGGGGTGTGGCGGTGTCCCGGAACAGCGCCGGGTGGAAGCCGCTGGACAGCCGTACCCGCAGGAACATCGCTCCCGGTTCGGCGGTGAGGATGCCCGGCGGGCTGGTCTTGGCCACGATCGCGGCGGCCGGCCGTGGCCGCCCGCGCAGGTGGTGCAGGACCCCGCCGGTGGTGGGGGCCGGCGCGACGCCGTCCTCCGGTCCGGCGGTGGGGTCGTCGCGGTGGGTGCCGGTGGCGGCGAGCAGCAGGGTCAGCCGGTGCGGCCGGCCGGCGGCCCGCAGGGTCTCGGCGGCGGCGGCGTAACCGACCAGGGCGGCGGCTGCCGCCGCCCGCGCCACCGAGAGGCCGAACCCGCTGACCACCTCGCGGGCCGGGCCGGACAGCTCCAGCGCGGGGGCGGGGGAGTGCCGGCCGGTGATCGGGGCGTCGAAGTCGGTCCCGCCGGTCAGCGAGGTGTCCAGGTGCGAGTAGATCAGCAGTTCGGGACGGTCGCCCAGGTCGGAGCCGCCGACCAGGTTGGCGCTGTCCGGCGTGGTCGCCGTGCGCTCCAGCGGGTCGACCCGCCAGGGCAGCTCCGGCCAGCGGCCGGTGGCCCAGTCGGCGACCCGGTGCGCGGTGGCCCGCTCCCGGCCGTACGGGCTGGGCTGGGCGGTGAGCGCGGCCAGGGCGTCGACCAGGGTGGCCTCGTCGACCGCCCGCGCGGCGGCGTGGCGCAGGGGCGCCGGTACCTCGTCGTCCATCCGCTCCCTCTCGCCAGCGTGACTTCATTCAAGATGACGTCTCGTATGTTGACATACTCTGGGCCGGGTCTCTAGCGTGGCCTGACACCAAACGACATCGCCCCGCATCCGGCGACGTCGCGGAACGGGTCCCGCACCCCGGATCGGCTGCGCGCCCGGACCTGCCGCTGCGGCGCGGATGCGGCCGGCCGACCAAACCGCAGGAGGACCGATGACCTACGTGGTCACCGACGAATGTGTGGACGTACAGGATCGGTCCTGCGTCGAGGAATGCCCGGTGGACTGCATCTACGAGGGCGACCGGATGATGTACATCAACCCCGACGAGTGCGTCGACTGCGGGCGCTGCGAGCCGGTCTGCCCGGTCACCTCGATCTTCCACCTCGACGACCTGCCCGCCGACCGTGCCCGGTTCGGCCCGATCAACGCCGAGTTCTTCACCGAGATCGGCACCCCGGGCGGCGCCCGCAAGATCGGTCGGGTCGGCCACGACCACCCGGCCGTCGCGGAAAGCGCCGGCTGATGGCCGAGCGGCACGAGGTCGACCTCGCGATCATCGGCGCCGGCCCGGCCGGCCTCTACGCCACCTACTACGCCGGCTTCCGCGGGATGAGCGTGGCGGTGATCGACTCGCTGCCCGAGGCCGGTGGGCAGATCGCCGCCCTCTACCCCGAGAAGGCGATCTACGACATCGCCGGGCTGCCCGCCGTGCGGGGCCAGGAACTCGTCGACGCCCTGCTCACCCAGGCCGCCACCGCCAAGCCGACGTTCCTGCTCGGGCAGAGCGCGACCGAACTGACCTGCGCCGAGGACCACGTGCTGATCGGCACCGACACCGGCACCCAGGTCCGGGCGGCGGCCGTGCTGCTGACCGCCGGCATCGGCACCTTCACCCCCCGCGAACTGCCCGTCGGCAGCGGCCACCTCGGCCGGGGCCTGCGCTACTTCGTCCCCCGGCTGGAGGAACTCGCCGGGCAGGAGGTCGTGGTGGTCGGCGGCGGCGACTCCGCCGTCGACTGGGCGCTGGCCCTGGAGCCGTACGCCAGCAGCGTCACCCTGGTGCACCGCCGCCCACAGTTCCGCGCCCACGAACGCAGCGTCACCCAGCTGCACGAGTCGACCGTGCGGGTGCTCACCCCGTACGAGGTCAGCGGGATCGACGGGGAACAGCACGTCGAGGCCGTACACCTGGCGGAGGTGCGCGGCGAGGGCCGCGAGACCCTGCCCGCCCAGGCGGTGGTCGCCGCGCTCGGTTTCATCGCCGACCTGAGCGCGATGGAACGCTGGGGTCTGGAGATGCGCCGCCGCTACGTCGCCGTGGACCGGTCGATGCGTACCAACCTGCCCCGGGTCTTCGCCGCCGGCGACATCACCGACTACGACGGCAAGGTACGGCTGATCTCGGTCGGCTTCGGTGAGGCCGCCGCCGCCGTCAACAACCTGGCCCCGCTGGTCAACCCGGCGCTCGGCACCGTCCCCGGCCACTCCTCTGACGCCGCATGACCGCCCCCGCGCCCACCGTCGCGCACCTCGTCGTCACCCGGTACGGGTTGGGCCGGATCACCGGCGACGACGTCGAACTGCTCGACCGGCCCGCCCCGGACGGGGCCGCCCTGCTGCGCGCCGGCCGGGGGCGCGCCCCCGCCACCGAGGCCCGGGTCCGCCGCCGGCTGCCGCTGGAGACGCTCGTCGGTGACCTGCGCCCACCGATGGCGAGCACCCGCGCGGTGTGGGGCGTCGGGCTGAACTACCACTGCAAGGCCCGGACCACCGGCCGGGCCCTGCCCACCCAACCGGTGCTCTACCTGAAGTCGCCCAGCGCCGGCTCCGGCCCGGAGGACACCGTGCCGCTGCCCGGCTCGGTCAGCAGCCAGCCCGACTACGAGGGCGAGGTGGCCCTGGTCGTCGGCGCGCGGATGCACCACACCCCGGCCGAGCGGGTCTGGGCGCACCTGGCCGCGATCACCGCCGCCAACGACCTGACCGCCCGGGACGTGATGGCCGCCACGGGCAACCCAACCCTGGCCAAGAGCTTCCCCGGGTTCGGCGCCCTGGGCGCCTCGGTGCTCGGCCTGGGCGCGGTCGCCGACCGCGACGCCATCGGCGTCCGCACCACCGTCAACGGCGAGCTGCGCCAGCAGGCCAGCACCGCCGACCTGATCTTCCCGGTGCCCGACCTGCTCGCCTGGATCACCCGGTACGTGGTGCTGGAGCCGGGTGACGTGGTGCTCACCGGCACCCCGACCGGCACCGGCCAGGACCGGGGTTGCTTCCTGAGCCCCGGCGACCAGGTCGAGGTCACCGTCGCCGGGGTGCTGCCCCTGCGTACCCGGTTCCGTGCCGAGAGCCCGGACCACCCCGCGCCGGCCGCCGTCGACGCGTCGACCCACTCGCTTCGCACAGAGAGCCCGATGTCATGAGTGAGAATTCCGAGCGGTACGACCTGGTGCTGGCCGGTGGCCAGGTGTTCGACGGTCAGACCGGAGCCAGCCAGGTCGCCGACGTCGCGGTGACCGGCGACCGGGTGGCCCGGATCGCGCCCGGCCTCGCCGCCGCCGCCGACCGGGTGATCGACTGCGCCGGGCAGTACGTGCTGCCCGGCCTGGTCGAGGCGCACACCCACATCTTCGCCGAGGTCTCCAAGGTCGGCGCGCCGCCGGACGAGGCGCACCTGCACCGGGGCGTCGTCGCCGCCTGCGACGCCGGCACCGTCGGCGCGTCCACCTTCGCCGCGTTCGAGAAGTACGTCGCCGCGCCGGCCCGGATGCGGCTGGTGAACTTCCTCAACGTCTCGGTCCTCGGCCTGATCGACTTCCGGTTCGGTGAGCTGATCAACCCGGGCACGCTGGTCCCCGAGGACGCCCTGGCGGTGGCCGAGGCCAACCCGCACCGGGTCCGCGGTTTCAAGATCCGGCTCTCCGAGGACGTCGTCGGGTTGGACTGGCGTCCGCTGCTCAAGCGTTCCCTGGCGCTCGCCGGCGAGGCCGGCCTGCCGCTGATGATCCACATCGGGGAGACGCCGGAGCCGCTGCCGGTGATCCTGCCGCTGCTGCGCCCCGGCGACGTGGTGGCGCACTGCTACACCGGCAAGCCGTACGGCATCCTCAACGATGGCACCGTGCTGCCCGAGGTCCACGCCGCCCGCGAGCGCGGGGTGCTGTTCGAATCCGCCCACGGCAAGAGCAACCTCAGCTTCGCCGTCGCCCGTCCGGCGATCGAGCAGGGCTTCCTGCCCGACGTGGTCACCTCCGACACCAGCGCCCGCAACTGGCGCGGCCCGGTGTTCGACCTGGTCACCAGCATGGCCAAGCTGCGGGCGATGGGGATGACCCTGGAGCAGTTGGTGCCCCGGGTGACGACCGCGCCGGCGCGGCTGACCGGCCTGGACGCCGAGGGCTACGGCACCCTGGTCGAGGGCGGCCCGGCCCACGTCACCGTGCTGGCCGAGGCCGAGGAGGCGGTGCTCCCCGACGCCGCCGGCAACACGATCAGCGCACCCCGGCTGGACCCGGCCGTGGTGCTGCTCGCCGGTGAGCAGGTGCCGACCGTGCCGTGGCGCGGGCTGCCCGCCACCGGGGCGTGAGGCCCTGATGTCCGCCGTCGAGCCGGCCCCGCCGGCCGGGGTGCACGGCCACCGCGCCCGGCTGCGGGCGGCGCTGCGCGCCGGTGGGCAGCTCGCCGGTACCTTCGTCAAGCTGCCCGGGGCCGACGTGATCGCCCTGGCCGCCCGCTCCCGACTCCACATCGTCGTGTTAGACCTGGAGCACTCCGGCCTGG
>NZ_JBMDWU010000201.1:0-12885 GCF_048594385.1 Micromonospora sp.
ACCGCCGGGGTCGAGTCGATCATGCCCACGGCGGTGATCGTCCCGGCGCTGGACCCCTCCCGCACGCCTGCGGTCCTCTCCGCGCCCATCGTCACCGGTCTGCTCCGCCACACCCTGGGGTACGACGGAGTCGTCGTCACCGACGCGTTGCGCGCGGACGCGCTGGCGGCCATCCCGCCGGAGCGGGTGATCCTCGACGCCGTCCGGGCCGGCAACGACGAGTTGACGCTGCCGGCCGACCCACCCGCCGCCATCGCCACGGTGCTCGGCGCGGTACGCGACGGCACCCTCACCGAGGACCGCATCGACCAGTCGGTACGCCGGATCCTCCGCCTGAAAGCCGCCCTGGGCCTCTTCGACAACCCGTACACCAGCAGCAGGGCTGTCGACTCGCTGGTCGGCACCGCCGCGGACCAGGAGACGATGGCGGAGGTCGCCCGCCGGTCGGTCACCCTGCTGCGCCACGAGGCCGGTGTGCTGCCGTTGCCGTCCGGGTCCCACCGCCACGTGCTGGTCACCGGCTGGGGGGCCACCGCGGTACCGTCGCTGGCCGGCCAACTGAGGGGCCGGGGGCTGGTCCCGACGCCGATGTACACCGGGTCGCCGGACCGGGGCACCGTCGCGCAGGTGGTGGCGGCGGCCACCAGGAGCGACGTCACAGTGGTCCTCACCAACAACGTCGGGAACGACGAGCGCCAGCGGAATCTGGTCGAGGCGCTGCTGGCGACACACCTACCGGTGGTGGTGGTCGCCGTCGGCACCCCGTACGACATCGCCCACCTCCGGTCGGTCCGCACCTACCTGGCGACGTACGGCTACCGGGACGTCTCGCTGGCCGCGCTGGCGGACACCCTGGTCGGTGCGCAACCGACCGGCCGCCTCCCGGTCACCATCCGCACCCCCGACGGCACGCGGGTCCGGTATCCGTTCGGGTCCGGGCAGCGGCTGCCGGCCCCACGGGAGGGCTGATCCGGCGCGACGGTGGCCGGGCACTCGCCGACGCACCGAGGCGCAGCGGCGAACCCAACTTCCTCTACGACCCTGATCTGCTGATCAACCAGTCCGAACGGTCGCACGCGACGGTGCACCGGGTCGCCACCCGGGCGATGAACCACGAGCGGGTCGCCGCCCACCTGCCGGTGGTCCGGCAGGTCGCCGACGCCCTCGTGGACGCGATGACCGCCGACGGCCGCCGCGCCGACGACCTCGTCGCCGGGTACACCGACCGGCTCCCGCTGCTGACGATCACCCGGCTGCTCGGTATCCCGGCCGACGACTGCGACCGCATCCGCCGCTGGTCGGGGGCATACACCCACTCGCATCCCGGCACGCCGGAGGCGCTCCTGCCGCACCGTGACGGGCCGAAGTTCGTCGGGTTCGGCGGGGGCCGCCACTACTGCCCCGGTCGACGGCTCGGCCGGGCGATCCTGGCCGTGGGGCTGGAGCGGCTGCGTACCCGGTTGCCCGGTCTGCGCCTCGCCACCGACGGGCCGTTCCCCATCGCGGAGCGGGAGGTGGGCGGGGTGGTCACCACGCTGCCGGTGCGCTGGTAGCGCCGGCCGCCTCGGGCAGGTGGTCGGCGAGCGCGGTGAACTGTGCCCGGGTCAGGTACGACGGGTTGGCCGCCTGCGGCTGGCGGAACACCTCCAGGCCGGCCAGCCGGGGATCGGCGCGTAACCGGTCCCGGTGCAGCCGGCGGGGTTCGGGCAGCACGGTCAGGTCCAGCGGCACCGTCCAGGGTGACCCGGGTTCCCCACCGGGCACCGGCTCGCCGGTGAGCCGGCCGATCCCCCAGACGCCGTACGGCAACCGTCCCCGGCTGCCGCTGGCCCAGAACACCACGGGCTGACCGGCCCGCATCAGCCGGGCCCGGTAGCCGGGGCGGACGCACCAGCCCGTCACCCGGGGGTTCCGGGCGAACCGGCCGGCGAGGTCGACCAGGTCGGCGTTGCCCTTGATCAGCCAGGCGCCCAGGTCGTCGTGGGTCACCCGCCGCCCGTCGGCGTTTCCGTCCGCCACGTCCCGCCTCCCGAGCGTCAGATCAGCCCCTCCCGGACCGCGTACGCTACCGCGTGCGTGCGGTTGCGGAGCTGGAACCGGCTGGTGATGTCGTGCAGCACGTTCTTGACGGTCCGCTCCGAGTAGCTCAACCGGGTCGCCACCTCCCGGGTGTCCATCCCGTCGGCCACCAGCCGCAGGATCTCGCTCTCCCGCACCGAGAGCCCGTTGACGTCGATGCCGCGCGGGGCGAGCACCGTCTGCTGGAGCCGGGTCACCTGCTTGACCAGCAGCCCGAGCACCTCCGGGGGCATCGCCGCGCCACCGGAGGCGGTGCTGACCACGAGCTGGGCCAGCCGGTGACCGGTCGCCTCGGTACGCGAGGCGAGGGCGCGTACCCCCAGCTCCACGGCGGGGATCAGGGCCGAGTCCGACTCGACGGCGGCGACCAGCACGAACCGCCGGCAGCCCAGCCGGCGTACGGCGCGGAGCACGTCGAGCGTGCCGTGGTCGAGGGTGTCGGCGGCGACCACGCCGACGGTCTCCCCGGTGATCATCTGCGCGGGCACGACCTCGATCTCGGCCCGGCCCCGCAGCGCCGCGGTGATGCCGGCCGTGGAGATCGGGTCGGGGGTACGGATGTAGGTCTGGGCACGTCCGTTCATGGCGGTTCCTTAGCTTCCGGGCTGAGTCGAGCGTCAGCTGCCAGGCTGCCGTTCAGCAGGGGGACAGATCGGTGGTCCGGAGGCCGGTGCCGTGCGGTTCCGTGACCGGTGCAAGTCGCTTCGCCGAGGTGGACACCGGCCGACGGGTGGTGGCGGTGTCCGTGGTCCACGGTAGAGACGGTGGTCGGCCGGGCACTGGAGGCCGACTGGACGCCGTCGAATCGACATCCTTGCCGGGCGGCAACGTTTTGAGCTGCTCAAATGCACGACCGTCCAAAAGTGAGCCGCCGGAGCACCGGCAGAACCGGCAGAACCGTTGCCCCGACGGGCGACCGCTGCTGCCCGATCGGCAGGTTTCGGCGGCGTGTCCCTCGGTGAATGAGTGTGGAAGATCATGGTCATCCGACCGGTCAACCGGCAGAATCATGTGCTGGCCGCGCTGGTGGGAAGGACGCGCAGCCATGACAGGGAGGCCGGTCGATGGCCGACGGCGGTGCTGAGATCCGACGACGACGACTGGGTGCCGGGTTGACCCAGGAGCAGCTGGCCGAACGGGCAGGAATCAGTGTCCGGGCGGTGCGCGACATCGAACAGGGCCGGGTCCGCAACCCCCGGGCCGAATCCCTCCGACGCATCGCCGACGCCGTCGGGCTGCCCCACCTGGAGCCACCCGGCCCCGCGCCACCCGCCGCGTCGGCACCCACCCTCCGCATCGACGTGCTCGGCCCGCTGCGCATCCAGGTCGGGGCCGAACCGGTCGCGCTCGGCGCCAACCGGCAACGGATGCTGCTCGGCCTGCTCGCCTTGCACCCGGACACGATCGTGTCCCGCCACGAGATCGTCGACGTGCTCTGGGGCCACGACCCGCCGGACAGCTGCCTCAACCTCGTCCACACCTACGTCGCCCGGCTGCGCCGGGTGCTGGACCGGCCCGGGAACACCGGCACCACCATCACCCACGTCGGTGGCGGCTACCGGCTCCGGGTCGGCCCCACCCAGCTCGACCTGAGCGAGTTCGCCACCGTGATCGAACGCGCCGAGGGCAGCGTCGCGGGCGACCTGGCCAGCCTGGACCGGCTGGCCGGCGCACTGGCGCTGTGGCGCGGGCCGGTCCTGGCCGACGCGGCGGCGAGCCTGGCCCAGCACCCGACCGCCGTCGCCCTGAACCGTCGCCGCATCGCCACCGCCGTCACCTACGCGACGCTCGCCGTCGACCTGGGACTGCCCGACCGGGCGGTCCGGGAGCTGCACGCGGTGGCCCGCCACGAACCACTGCACGAACAGGTGCACGCCCGGCTCATGCTCGCCCTCGCCGCCTGCGGCCAGCAGGCCCGTGCGCTGACCCTGCACCGCAAGCTGCGGGACCGCCTCGCCGAGCAGCTCGGCGTGGAACCCGGCCCGGAACTGCGCGAGGCACAGCTGCGCATCCTGCGCCAGGACCTGCCCCGGGTGGTCGCCCGCCCGGCCGCCGGTGACGCCCCGGCCGTACGTCCCGGGGCGGCACCGCACCGGCCCGAGACGTCGTCGCCGGCCCGCCCCCCCAGCCACCGCCCGCCGGCACAACTGCCTCCCGACGTCGCCTACTTCACCGGACGCGACACCCAGATGGCCGCGCTCGACGCGCTGCTGGCCGGGGAGACGGCGACCCGGGGTCCGGTGGTCATCTCCGCCATCACCGGGATGGCCGGGGTCGGCAAGACCGCCCTGGCGGTGCACTGGGCGCACCGGGTGCGTCGGCACTTCCCCGACGGGCAGCTCTACGTCAACCTGCGCGGCTACTCGACGGCCAGCCCGGTACGCGAGGAGGAGGCCCTGGCCGGGTTCCTGCACGCGCTCGGGGTGCCGGCCGAGCAGGTGCCGGTCGACGCCGGGCAGGCCGCCGCGCTGCTGCGTACCATGCTGGACGGTCGCCGGATGCTCGTGGTGCTGGACAATGCCGCCAGCGCCGACCAGGTGCGCCCGCTACTGCCCGGCGGCGCCGGCTGCCTGGCGTTGATCACCAGCCGGGACCGGCTCAGCGGGCTCGTCGCTGTCGACGGCGCGCGCCGCATCGATCTCGACGTGCTCACCGCCGCCGAGGCCGGCACCCTGCTCACCAGGATCATCCCGACCGAACGGGTCGCCCGCGCCACCGAGATCGCCGAGCTGGCGACGGTCTGCGCCCGGCTGCCGCTGGCCCTGCGGATCGCCGCCGCCAACCTGATCGACCAGCCCGACCAGTCGATCAGCGCGCACACCGCCCGGCTGACCGCCGGCAACCAGCTCGCCGACCTGCGTATCGAGGGCGACGACCAGGCGGCCGTCCGGGCGGCGTTCGACCTGTCGTACGCCGCCCTGCCCGCCCCGGCACGGCGGCTGTTCCGGCTGCTGGGCACGGCACCCGGGACGGACGTCACGGTGGCCGCCGCCGCCGCGCTGGCCGGGATCGACGAGCCGGTGGCCGCCCGCGAGCTGGACCGGCTCGCCGCCGCGCACCTCGTCGGGCAGGTGGCACCCGGCCGGTACACGTTCCACGACCTGCTGCGGCTCTACGCCCGGGAACGGGCCACCGCCGAGGACCCCGGGCCGGAGCTGCGGGCCGCCACCCGGCGTCTGTACGGCTGGTACCGGCAGCGCACCGAGGCCGCCGCCGTCGCCGTCTACCCGCACCTGGTGCGGTTGCCGCCCGACGGGACCGGACCGGCCGCCGGGGCGTCGCCGTTCCCCACCTCCGCCGGGGCGATGGCCTGGCTGGAGGAGGAACACACCAACCTGATGCGGGTGATCGCGCACGCCGCCGAACCCGACGGCGACCCGGCCGCCTGGCGGATCCCGGACGCGCTGCGCGGCTACTTCCAGTTCCGCCCGCACAGCGACGGACTGGTCGCCGCGACCAGCGCGCTGCACGCCGCGCAGCAGGCCGGCGACCACGCCGGCGAGGCCGCGAGCCGGCTCGGGCTGGCCAGCCTGCACCTGCGTCGCGGCGAGTACGCGGTGGGCCTGTCCCACGCCACCGCCATGATCGACGCGGCGCACCGGGCGGCATGGCCGGAGGGCCTGGCGGCGGCGTACGGCACCTGCGGGTTGGTGCACCTGCGGGCCGGCCGGCTGGCCGAGGGGGCCGAACTGACCCGGCTCGCGGTCAGCATCCACGAACGGCTCGGCGGCCCGGAACGGCTCAGCACCAGCCTCGGCAACCTCGGGGTGATCTACCGGGACATGGGACGGCTCCGCGAGGCGGCCGAGGTCTTCCGGCAGGCGTTGACGTTGACCCGCAGCACCGGGATGTGGATGAGCACCGGGATCAGCCTGAGCAACCTGGGTGAGGTGCAGCACGCCCTCGGCCAGCACGACGAGGCCCTCGACCACCTGCGGGAGGCGCTGGAGCTGAGCCGGCGCACCGGTTACCGGCCGACCGAGACGGAGAGCCTGCGCCGGCTGGCGGCGCTGCGCGCGCAGAGCGGTGACCTGGGTCCGGCGACCGAGCTGGCCGACGCCGCGCTGGCCCTCGCCGACCTGATCGGCGACCCCGCCCAGCAGGCCGCCGCCCGCAACGTGCTGGGCGCGATCCACCTGCGCAACGGTGATCCGGCCGCGACGACCGAACACCGGCGGGCGCTCGACCTCGCCCGCTCCGGCGGGGCCCGGGGTGAGGAGGTCGAGGCCCTGATCGGGCTGGCCGAGGTGCACCGGGACACCGATCCGACGGAGGCGGTCGCGCTGGCCCGGCAGGCCCGCGCGGTGGCCCGCGCCGCCGGGTACCGGGTGTGGGAGGGGCACGCGCTGATGGTGGCGGCCGAGGCGCTGCGGGCCACCGGCCCGATGACCGCCGCCCGCACCGCCGAGGAGGCGTTGGCGACCCACCGGGAGACCGGGCACCTGCTCGGCCAGGTCCGCGCGCTGCGGCTGCTGGTCGCGCTCGGCGCGGACGGCGGCGTCGACGCGGCCCAGCAGGCCACGTACCGGCGGGAGATCGCCGAATTGTCCCGGCGGCTGCGGCCCGCCCGCGACGAGGACGTGCCGGTCAGCCCGTGACGGTGAACCGGCGGCGGCTCTCGTCGTCGAGCGGGGTCAGGGTCGGCCGGCCGGCGGAGTCCACGTCGAACGCCAGCCGGCCCTCGACCGGGACGGTGTCGTCCCCGTGCGACGCGTGCCAACCGATCCGTAGGCGCGGCGGGTGGTCGTCGCCGCCCGGTTCCCAGTCGGGGGTGAGCACCAGCCGGGTCCACGCTCCGGTGCTGTTGCGCACGGCCTGCGGACCGGGCCCGCCGTCGGCCCCGGACACCAGGAGCGCGACCTGTAGCAGGCCGGTGTGCCGCCGCCCCCGGTGCCACAGCACCGGCCACGCCTCCCGGTCGGCCGTCGGGTCGTCGCCGTAGTAGGCGTCGACGTGGGCGGTGCCGTCCTCGGGCGGCCGGTGGGCGGTGCCACGGTCGACGCCGGCCGGGGCGACCAGGTAACGGTGCATGGTGAACCGGAGCCCCAGCAGCAGCCGGACGCCACCGGCCCGCCCCGGCCCCGGGTCGGCCCGGTAGGCCAGCAGCAACGCGCCGGGTTCCGGGGTCGCCGCGTCCAGCATCGCCGTCCGCTGCCCACCTGCCGCGTCGCGGACCGTCAGCGTCTGCGGGCCGTCCAGCCCGTCGAAGCCGGTCACCACGACGGTGTCGTCGGCGTACGACGTCAGCCGGGGCGCGGCCGGCTCGGCCGGGGCGGCGGTGAGCCCGGTCGCGTGCCACACCGGGCGGGCCGCGTCGGGTCGCCGGGCGGCGGCCAGGGGCACCGGCGGCCGGTCGTGCACCCCGGCGTCGACGGGCGTGACGAGGAAGTGGGTGCGGGTCGCCAGGGACCGGTCGGCCACCTCGAACAGCCCGTCGCTGTGCACCAGGAACGATCCCACCTCGTCGTGTTCCGGGGTCAGCAGCACCCCGTCGACAGTGGTCCGCTCGTGGTGCACCCGGTAGCCGACCCGGACCGCCGGCACCGTCCCGTGGCCGGCCTCCAGCCGGGCGGTGAACACCAGCGAACCCACCTCGTTGAACTTGTTGAACGGGTTGCGACCAGCCGTCACGGCGTGCGGCGACACGCTCAGGTCGGCGACGCCCCAGCAGGGGAAGGACGCCAGCGCGGCCTGCCGGGACGACGCCGGGCCGGCCCCGACGTCGGCGGGCACGTAGTCGAAGGTGGTGAACCGGACCAGCAGGTCCACGCAGACCCGCTTGGGGCCGGTCGGGCCTCCCCGCCGACGCAGGTAGCGCAGCCAGTACGAGTGCCGCCGCTGCTGCTCGCCCCGGATCATCCCGGTGCCGGCGAGGTAGGGCTGCGCCGGGTTGACCAGGTCCCGCAGGGTCGCCTGCTCGGGGAAGCCGGCACCGGCGAACCCGGTGACCGTGAAGGCGTCGCCCACCGGTGGGTCGGGCCGGTAGCCGACCAGCCGCATCCGACTCGGCACGGTGTCCTCCGCTCAGTTCGTCACGGTCAGGTGGCGGTAGGTCTGCTCGTCGCCGAAGCGGACCAGCGGCCCGCCGGAGGCGTCCACGGTGATCAGGAACGTGCCGCCGAGCGGGGTGCCGGGACCCGGGGCCGGGGCCACCGCCACCTCCGACCAGCGGACCAGCAGGCCCGGCAGGTCGCCGTCCGGGCCGTCGTACCACTCGGGGACGAACCGCAGCCGCGAGCCGACCGACCCGGGCGGGGCGGGGTCGGCGTCGTCGGGCAGCGGGCGCAGCGACACGTCGGCGAACCCGGGGTGCCGGCGGCCGTGGTGGAAGACCACGGCGTCGGCGAACTCGTTCGACTCGACCAGGTACGAGCAGGTGAGCAGGCGCAACGCGAGACGGGCCCGGACCCGGCCGGCCCGCGGGCCCTCGGCCGGGTCGCCGGGCCGGGCGTACTCCACGATCATGCCGTCGTCCCGGGTGTCGACGCCCATCGACGCGCGGTGCCGGCGCGGGTGCCCGTCGTGCCACACCTCGATCTGCGGCGGGCCGGCGACCTGCTCGAATCCCTGCACCTCGACCGCGCCCCGGCGGGCCCGGCCGGTCAGCACCCGCAGGGCGGTCACCGGCGGCGGGACGGTGACGCCGGTCGCCCGGTAGACGGTGAGGCTGCGGGTGGGCGGCGGGTCGGCCCCGACCAACGGCCGCCCGTGCACCGCACCGCTGACCGGGACCAGCCGCCACGACGAGGACCCGGACGCCGGTTCCAGCGTGACCGCGCCGTCGCTGTGCACGGTCAACGCCCCGGTCTCCTCGGGGCCCGGGGCGACCGCCGGACCGAGCACGGGGTTCTCCGCGTGCCGGACCCGGTACCCGATCCGGATCGCCGGCACCGGGGCACCGGTGCCGGCAGCGGGGGCGAACACCATCGTCGGCTCGAAGACGAGGTGGCCGGGGTCGTTGAACTTGTTGAACGGGTTCCGGCCGCCGGCACCCGTGTCCCGCAGCGAGATGCTCAGGTCCTCGATCCCCCACAGGCCCGGCAGCGGTGCCGCCGACCGGGGCGAGTACCTGTCGGTGCCGGGGCGGTGCCGGTAGGGGAAGGTGCCGAACCGGATCAGGAACTCCGCCGCGACCAGCTTGCGGCCCCCCGGCCCCCGGTGGCGGTAGCGCAGCCAGTAGCAGTGCCGGTGGGTCCGGGTGCCCCGGTCCAGCCACACCGCGCCGTCGAACCCGTCGGGCCACAGGTCGTCGGCGAGGAACTCCCCGACCGGCAGTCCGGCGTCCCGGAAGCCGGTCACGGCGAACCGGTTGCCGGACAGCTCCTCCGGCTCGTACTCGATGCTGGTCACGAGGTGTCGTCCCTGCTCGACCGGTCGACGGGCCCCGGGCACGACGATGGCCGGTCGGTCCATCGGGCCCGCCGGTGGCGGGCCGGGAGCCGCTGGTGGCGCGGTCCCGGCCCGGCACCGGTCGGGTCACACCAGGTCGTACTCGCGGGCCAGGTACTGGAACTTCTCGACGGTCAGCACCGTGGCCAGGACCCGCTGGTCGGCCACCGAGAGGTCGTCCACCTCGTCGTCGACCACCCGGTCGAGCACCTGCCGGGCGGCCTCCGGGTCGAGGTCGGCCAGTGGTTCCGGCGTCGGCCCGACCGGCTCGACCTGGTCGGCCGGCCCGACCTGGTCGGCCGGTTCCGGTTCCCCACCGGGGTACGCCGACCCGTCCGGCCCGTGGTCCTGCTGCCCGTAGCCGTCCCGGTCGTAGCCGTGCTGTTCGTAGCCCTGCTGGTGGTCGTGGTCCGGCTGGTCGTAGGACTGCTCGGCCTGGTCGTAGCCGTGCTGCTCGTAGCCGTCCTGGTGGTAGCCGTCCTGGTCGGCGGCCTGGTGCGCGGCGGCGATCCAGTTCTGGGTCACCGAGTCGATCACCCGGGCCATCTCCGTCGCCGGCTCACCCAGCTCGTCGACGGCGAAGATCTGCACCGGCGGGAAGGCGCTGGCGTGGTGGTAGACGGTGTCGTAGAAGTCGGCCAGCCAGCCGTTGCGCTGGTACCAACCCGGGTCGCCCCAGCCCTGCCCGAGCAGGTCCGGCACCTGCTCCCAGCCGGCGTCCGGCTGCTCGGCGAGGATGCCGTGCGCGCTGACCGCCGCCCAGCAGAGGTAGGCGTACGCGTCGTCGAGGCCGGCCGGGCCGGTGGTGTCGAAGGTCTCCGGATAGTTCATCGGTCGTCTCCCCCTCAGCCCGTGACCGTGAAGTACTTGTTGCTGTCGGCGTCGAGCAGGCGGAGCACCGGGCTGCCGGACGAGTCGATCCCGAGGCGGAACTGCCCCTTGTTGCTGTGCTGGCGGCTCCGCCCGTCCGCGCCGGCGTGCTCGGCCGTCCAGTCGATGCGTAGCTGCACCCCGACCTGCCCCGGCACCTCCTCGACGTACGGCCCGAAGAACAACGTCGACTCCTCGTGGTGCCGGTTCTTGACCGCGTCGACGTCGTACTGCCGGCCCTTCTCGCCGACCACCACCGGATCGCCGTGCCCCACCTCCAGCACCCGCAGCGAGACGTTGCGGAAGGCGGTGTAGCGCACCCCGCCCACGTAGACCATCTGCCGGTGGCCGTCGTCGGGCGCGGTGACGTACGAAACCATGGTGAACCGCAGCAGCAGCAACGCCTTGATCTTGGTGCGGACCTTCCGGCCCAGCACGGCCCCGTCGCGGACGTACTCCAGTCGCAGCGACGCCTCGTGCCCCTCGTCGTCCGCCGCCGAGGCGACCACCGGCGGTTGACCGTCGTTGAGGACGGTGATGGTGTTCGGGCCGTCCATCCGCTCGAAGCCGATCACCTTCATGCCCTTGTGCTCGTGCGGGTCGAGCATCCGGCCACCGCGGTCGATCCCACCCAGCTCGATGCGCTGGGCCTTGAGCATGCCGGTCGTGACCGGCTGACCGTCCTCGTCCTCCGGCACGGCCCGGGTCGGGCGGTCGTGCACGCTGCCGCTGAGCGGGGTGATCCGGAAGTGCTTCTCGGTCCGCCCCTCCCCCGGGTTGATCTCGAAGCTGCCGTTGCTGTGCACCAGGAACGCGCCGACGTCGTTGTGGCTCAACCCGAGGGGCGCGCCGAGCAGGTTCTTCGCCTGATGCTGCACCCGGTAGTTGATCCGCAGGTGGGGCATGCCGCCGTTGACGGCGGCCACCTCGAAGGTCAGGCTGCCGGACTCGTTGAACTTGTTGAACGGGTTACGCCCCCGGCCGGTCGCCAGCAGCGACACGCTCAGGTCGGTGATCCCCCAGAGCGGGTAGTCGCGCAGGATCTCCAGCTCCTGCTCGGTCGGGCCACCCTCACCGTCCTTCGGTACGTAGTCGAAGGTCGTGAAGCGCACCAGCAGCTCCACGCAGACCCGCTTCTTGTCGGTGATCCCGATGCCCCGGCGCACGTAGCGCAGCCAGTAGACGTGCTGCCGGGACTGGCCGCCCTGGACCATGACGAGCTGGCCGTGGGCGATCGGCACCGGTGAGATCAACTGGTTCAGCGGCAGCTCGGTCCGGAACCCGGCGTTGCTGAACCCGTTGACCTGGAACACCCCGTCCGTCAGGCCCTTGGCCTGACCCTGCGCGAACCCGATCATGTTCGCGGTGGTGTTCAGGGCGATGGCGACTTCTGTCACGGATACACCTCCGACGTGGGACCGTCGGGCCGGTCGGCCGACGGTGGTGGTGGTTGTCGGGTGCCGCCGCCGGGGCCCGGTGCCCCGACGTCACCCGCTGCCCGGCGACCGCTCACTCCCGGGCGAAGAACTCGAACTCGCTGACCGTCACGTCGGTGCCCTTCTCGGCCCGGTGCACGTCGGTGACCTGGATCTGCACGGTGGTGACCCCGTCGGCCCCGTCGAGGGTCAACGTCTGGGGCTCCCCGGTGTCCTCGACGGTGAGGGTGTCCGACCGGTTGGTGGAGTAGACCAGGTGCAGGGTCATCGGCCGGTGGGTCGCGGTGTAGTCCTCGGCCGTGCCGGCGGTCACGATCAGCCGCTCCAGGTCGACCTCCGCCGC
The DNA here is from genome assembly GCF_048594385.1 of Micromonospora sp. Classification (NCBI taxonomy): domain Bacteria; kingdom Bacillati; phylum Actinomycetota; class Actinomycetes; order Micromonosporales; family Micromonosporaceae; genus Micromonospora; species Micromonospora sp. Next base: position 12,118 of record NZ_JBMDWU010000201.1, read on the forward strand.
GAAGCGCAGGGTGACCGTCGGCGGCTTCTCCTTGTCCCAGCGCACCTGCCAGTGCGTGTTGCGGTACTGGTCGACGCTCAGCTCCGGCCCGTGGTCGCGGACCGACGCGCCGCCGGTCACCTGCACCGGCCGGACCGCCACGAACCGGGGGTTGATCTTCCGGTCGGCCCAGTCCCGCGCCCCGGTCACCGGCCCGGACACCGCCCCGTTGATCCGTTCCCGCAGCGGCGGATAGATCAGGTAGGCCACCCCGATCGCGAAGAGCAGCACCGCGGCGACCGCGTTCGACCGCTGGTAGATCGCGTGCAGCACGCCACCGACCCCACCGGGTCGGCCGCCGCCGGGCGCGCCGGGACGGGTCCCGGCCGCGGTGACCCGGGGGCCACGGCGCGGCAGCAGGCGCTGCCACCAGCGTCGACGCACCACCTGGGCGGTCCGCAGCGAGTCGCCGCACCGGCTGCAGAACCGGCGGGTCGGCGCGTTGCCCTCGCCGCACTCGCCGCAGATCAGCTCGCCGGGTTGCCGTCGCCGGGTGGACGCCTTCGCACCGACGGTGGCCACCCGGGGCCGGACCGCCTGCGGGCTGACCTCGTCGGGCTCGACGGTCGCGGCGGCGGTGGCCCGGGAACCGGCCCGCCCGCCGGTGGCCGGCGCGCCGGGCAGCACGGAGTCGACCGACCCGTCGGCGGCGACCAGGGCGCTGGTGTGCGGCGCGGCACGCGTGTCGCGCCGGGGCGGGGACGCCGGATTCCTCGGGGCGGTCGGCAG
>NZ_JBMDWU010000202.1:0-18588 GCF_048594385.1 Micromonospora sp.
GGGGGGGGGGGGGGGGGGGGGGGGGGGGGGGGGGGGGGGGGGGGGGGGGGGGGGGGGGGGGGGGGGGGGGGGGGGGGGGGGGGGGGGGGGGGGGGGGGGGGGGGGGGGGGGGGGGGGGGGGGGGGGGGGGGGGCGGGGGGGGGGCCGGGCGGGGGGGGGGGGGGGGGGGGGGCGGGGGGGGGGGGGGGGGGGGGGCGGGGGGGCGCGCGGGGGGGGGGGGGGGGGGGGCCCCCCCCCCCCCCCGACGGGGAGAGGAACCGATGCGGAAAGCCCCGCGTCCTGGAAGGACACGGGGCTTCTCGTCGATCCGGCTGGCCGGATCACCCGGGCCGGCGAACGCCGACCGGCTTCGCTCAGAGGGGGCGGACCTGCTCGGCCTGCGGACCCTTCTGACCCTGGGCGATCTCGAACTCCACCCGCTGGTTCTCCTCCAGCGTGCGGTAGCCGCTGGTCTGGATGGCCGAGAAGTGGACGAACACGTCAGCACCCCCGCCGTCGACGGTGATGAAGCCGAAGCCCTTGTCAGCGTTGAACCACTTCACGGTTCCCTGCGCCATGTGTATCTCCTTCTAAAACCGGCGGCCGAGCACGCTGTGCGGCCGATTGGCCGTGTGCGGGCGGCGACGACCCGGGTGTGGCCCCCACAGCGGGAGACCGCTCCGTTCCGACACCGTCTCGCAACAGCGGGGATCAGCAAACCACGTACCCAAAAACCTTGCACAGCCTAATCGACGAAATTCTCCGACATGTGACCTGACGGATGCCCGACGCACGCTGGCCGGGTCGTCCCGACCCGGGCGAAAGGCCCCCCGTCCGTCGATGCGTACGGGGGGCCACAGGTCGTCGTCACCATCCGGTAGGACAGCCGTCGCGGCTGGTCACCGGGGTACGGCCGGTCGGAGCGGGTCAGTCGGGCCAGCGCCCGGTCAGCCGCCGGACGCCGACCGCGCCACCCCGGTCCACCGCCGCCCGGACAACCGAGAAGATCGCCCCCTGCAACGCCGCCGCCGCCAGGATCTCGCCCCAGCGGCGGTCCTCGTCGGTGGGATTGGGCGCCTCGCCGTCCCCGGCGGTCGCCTTCCACACCTGCCGGAAGATCGTTCCGGCCAGCGCGCCGGCCGCCAGTCCCAGCACCACCCCCACCGGCTTGTACGCGGTCCTGCCGATGCCCTTGCTCACCTGCGCCTCCCCCGAACGATCAACAACACCACCACGGCGGCCACCGCACCTGCCGCTATCGTCGCCCACGGCACCGGATCACGTCGCACCGCCACCGAGGTGTCGTACGCCTGGGCCCGCGCGTGGTCGACGCTCTGGGCGGCCTGGCCGCGCACCCGGGCCACGGTCAGCGCCGCCTGCTCGCGCACCCGCTCCTTCGCCTGCTCCGCCGAGTCCTTCAGCCGGGCCTTGACGTCGGCCTTGGCGGCCAGCAGTTCCATGGTCTCGCCCAGCTCCACCCGGGTGCGCCGGATCTCCTCGCGCAGCGCCTCGGTGTCGCCGGTGCCGTTGCCGTTGCTGCCTGTCGTGCCGGTCATGCCCGTCCCCTGTCCTTCACCGCGGCGGCGACCGTGTCCACGTCCGCGCGGACGCTACGGACCGTCGCCTCCGGCATCGGGGGGCCCGCGTGGCTGACCTGCTTCTTCCCCACCAGGGCGAGCACCCCGGCGACGAGGAAGAGCACCACCGCCACGATCAGCGCCGCCGCCCACGCGGGCAGCACCAGGGCCAGCAGCAGGATCGCGGCGGTGACCAGTGCGCCGAGCCCGTACAGGGCCAGCGCCCCGCCGCCGCCGAACAGGCCGATCCCGATCCCGGCGTGCCTGCCCTTCTGGGTCAGTTCCGCGCGGGCCAGGGCCAGCTCGTCCCGGACCAGTCGGGAGACCTGCTCGGTGGCCCGCTGCACCAGTTCGGCGGTGGACGGCTCGCTCCCGGTCCGGGACGTACGGTGGTTCGCGACGTCAGCCATGCTGTCCTCCTTTCGTCATCACCGCGCTGTATGCCCGGAGCCGCCGTCCGTCAATCCTGCGCACGGTGACCAACCACATCTGACCGCAGGTCGGGCCGGGGCGTCCGGCAAAACGCCGAAGCGGGTACGACAAGCCCCCGCGACCGGCGGTCGCGGGGGCTGGACGGGGCTGCGGGTGGCTCAGCGGCGGGCGTCGCCCCCCGGGTCCGCCCCGACGGTGACGGCCTCGCCCCGGGCGTCCTGGTCCGGGCCGACGAACGCCTCGCTGCGGGCGTCGCCGTCGTCGCTGCCGCCGAAGACCCGGGCGTCGTCGGGCATCTCACCCTCGGCGCGGCGACGGACCTGACGCCGCGGCGGCACCCACTGCCAGGGCAGGTTGCCGGCGCCGTCGCCCACCTCGGCGCGGGTCCGGGGCAGCGCGGTCGGCCGGTGGTCCCGGACCCAGCCGACCAGGTGCTCCCGCACCAGACAGCGCAGGTCCCACAGGCTGCCGGCGTCGGCGGCGCTGACCAGGGCGCGTACCTTGATCGCGCCGCCGGTGGCGTCGGTGACCTGGAGCACGCAGACCCGGCCGTCCCACAGGTCGGTGCTCTCGACCAGCCGGCGCAGCTCCTCCCGCATCGACTGCACCGGCACCGACCAGTCGAGGTGGAACTCGGCCGTGCCGAGCACCGCCGCCTCGGTCCGGGTCCAATTCTGGAACGGGGTGCTGGTGAAGTACGAGGTGGGCAGGATCAGTCGCCGGTCGTCCCAGATCTGGACCACCACGTAGCTGAGCGTCAGCTCCTCGATCCGGCCCCACTCCCCCTCGACCACCACCACGTCGTCGAGGCGGACGGCGTCGCTGAAGGCGAGCTGGAGGCCGGCGATGACGTTGCCGAGCAGGCTCTGCGCGGCCAACGCGGCGACCACACCGACCACACCGGCGCTGGTGAGCACGCCCGCGCCGACGCCGCGTACCGCCGGGAAGGTCATCAGCATCACGCCGACGGCGAGCACCACGATCACCACGATGGTCAGCCGGCGCAGCAGCACCACCTGGGTGCGTACCCGCCGGACGTGCCGGTTGTCGGGCACGTCGACCCGCAGGAACCGGGCCAGCGCGGTGTCCTCCGCCACCACCAGCAGGGAGGCGACCAGCCAGGCCACGGCCGCGACCACCCCCAGCACCAGGATGTGCAGCACGGCCTGCCGCCACCCGGTGCCCACCGCGTAGCCGGTGGTCCAGCGGACCGCGAACTGGACGGCCACCACCGTGCCGGCCACCTGCAACGGCCGGTGGACGTGCGCGGTCAACTCCGTCATCAGGTGGGACCGCCGGCCGAGCCGGCGGATCACCCGGTGTACCACCTCGACGAGCAACAGAGCGATCGCCGCCGCGGTGGCCGCGGCGGCGATCGTCTCGAGGTAGTCCTGCACGTGGTTGTCTCCCTCCGGCCGGGCTGATCGCAATCGGGCAAAGGCCCAATGGTGCCCGGCGTTTCCGGTATCGACCAGGCTCAGATCTTGCGGAACCGGGACTGGAAGAAGCAGTAGACCCCGAAGGCGGCGATGCCGAGCGCCATCAGCGCCAGGATGAACGGCCCGTACGGCTGGTCCCGCAGGGTACGCAGCGCGGCGTCCAGGCCACGGGCCTTCTCCGGGTCGTAGTTGATCGCGGCGACGACGATCAGCAGACCAGCGACGGCGAACACCGCGCCCCGGGCGATGTAACCGGCCATGCCCAGCCGGCGGACCGTCTGCCGGGTCTTGCCGTTCATCTCGTTGGTCTTGAGGTTCCGCTCGAACTTCTTCTTGTAGCCGTAGATCACCATGCCGATGCCGACGGCGGCGAGCACCAGGCCGGCGAAGCCGACCAGACCACGGCCGCCGCTGGAGGCCATCAGCTTCTCGCTGAACTGCTCCTGCTGGTCGGCGCTGTTGGAGCTGGCGTCCTGCACCACCTGGATCGAGGTCCAGGCGAGCCAGAGGAAGACGACGGTACGGACGACCGAGGCGATCCGCTCGAAGAGACGTTCCTTGCCGCGCTTGGCATGGTGGCCGACGGCCGCCTCCAGCGCCTGCCAGATGGCCATCGCGATCAGGCCGACGGCGATCGCGATCAGCAGGAACTTGCCCATCGGCTGGGCACCCAGGGCGCGCAGTGCCCCGTTCTGGTTGCCCTCCTCGCCGGAGCCGGCGAAGGCGATCTGGAGGATGATCCAGGCGAAGAGCAGGTGGACGATCCCGTAGCCGATGAAGCCGGCCCGGGCGAGGAGTTCCAGCCAGCGGCTGTCCGCGGTGCGGCTAGCGGTGGCTTCGGCGTTCCGGGTGAGTGACATGGGCCCACAATCTCCGTTCGGGAAGATCCCCAAACGTGGTGCCCGCGCCCGGCGTGCAGGTCAGCCGCCTGCGTTACGCGACACCCGGATCTGCACCTGCTGGTCGGTGACGCTGTCCAGGGTGACCGCGAAGCCACCCACCTCGGTGGCCTGCTGGCCGATGGTCAACGAGAGCTGCTCGCCGGCGACCTCGACGGTCACCTGGTCGCCCTGCGCGCCGATCAGCTTCGCCTCGACGCCGAGGATGGAGGCGCGGGCGTCGACACCCCGGTCGAAGGTGACCGTGCAGGCGTCCAGGCCGCAGTCGGTGTCGGCGCCGTCCGAGCTGCAGCCGGCCAGCACGGCCACGCCGAGCGCCAGGCCGGCCAGCAGGCCGGCGGTCCGCCGGAGGGGGGTGGGGGTGGTGGCGCTTCGCTTCGTCACCCCACCAAGGGTACGAGACGCGGCCCACCCCGGCACCCGGGTGGATCTTCGGGCCGGTCTGGCGGGCTAGGGTCCGGGCATGCCGTTCGACATCACCCGTACCCGGGCCGCGTACCCCGCGCTCGCCGAGGGTTTCGCCCACTTCGACGGTGCCGGTGGCACCCAGACCCCCCGGTCGGTGATCGACGCGGTGGCCGAGGCGATGCGGATCGCCGTGGGCAACCGCAGCACCGCCTTCCTGCCCGGCCGCCGGTCGCTGGAGCTGGTGGCGGGGGCCCGCACGGCGGTGGCCGACCTGCTGGGCGTCGCACCGGACGGGGTGGTGCTCGGGCCGAGCGCGACCGCGCTGACGTACACGCTGGCCCGGACGCTGGGCGCGGACTGGGGCCCGGGGGACGAGGTGGTGGTCTCCCGGCTCGACCACGACGCCAACGTGCGGCCCTGGGTGCAGGCGGCCGCGACGGCGGGGGCGACCGTACGCTGGGCCGAGTTCGACCCGGCCACCGGTGAGCTGCCCGCCGACCAGTACGCCGACCTGGTCGGCGCGCGGACCCGGCTGGTGGCGGTGACCGCCGGCAGCAACGCCACCGGCACCATGCCGGACGTGGCGGCGATCGCCGCGACGGCCCACGCGGCCGGCGCGCTGGTCTGCGTGGACGGGGTGCACTCGGTGCCGCACGGTCCCACCGACCTGGCCGCCACGGGTGCCGACTTCCTCGTCACCAGCGCCTACAAGTGGTCCGGTCCGCACCTGGCGGCGGTGGTGGCCGACCCGGCCCGGTGGGCGGGGCTGCGCCCGGCCAAGCTGCTCCCCTCCTCCGACGCGGTGCCCGACCGGTTCGAGGCCGGCACGCCGAGCTTCCCGCTGCTGGCCGGGGTGGCCGCCGCCGTCGACCACCTGGCCGGGCTGGACCCGACGGCCACCGGAGACCGGCGGGCCCGGGTCCGCGCCGGGCTGGCCGCCGCGCGGGATCACGAGGGGATGCTGTTCGCCCGGTGGGCCGCCGGGCTGGCCGCCCGGCCGGCGGTCGCCGTCCTGCCGGCCGGCGTGCGGCGCTGCCCGACGGTGTCGTTCCGGCTGGCCGGGTGGACGCCGGCCGGGCTGGCCGCCGCGTTGGGGGCCGCCGGGCTCTGCCTGTCCAGTGGGGACTACTACGCCTACGAGTACTTCCAGGCGCTCGGCCTGCGGGACAGTTGCGGGGCGGTACGGGCGAGCGTCTACCACTACAACACGGTCGACGAGGTGGACCGGCTGCTGGCCGAGCTGGACCGGCTCGCCGAGCAGGGGGAATCGGTGGGCCGGTGAACCGCCGGAGCCGGCCGGCGGACCGCTGAGCCGCCGGGCCGGGCGGGTCAGCGGGTACCGGGGAGCATTTCGGCGGCGGCGCGGGCGGCGGCCCGGGTCGCGCCGTGGGTGGCCAGGTGCAGGCCGCCGGTGACCAGCTCGGGCAGGCCGAGTTCGACTATCACGGCGTCCGGCCGGGTGGCCAGCGCCCGGTCGACCGCGGCCTGCATCCAGGGGTGCCGGTGCAGGTCCCGCACCACCAGCACCAGTGGCCGGCCGGCCGCCGCACCGGTCGGGTCGGCGGGCAGGTCGGCCTCGGTGAGCCGGACGGTGGTGGTGCCGGGGAGCAGGTCGGCCAGGGGTGCCCCGAGACCCCACGGGGTCTCGGCGCCGATCGCGAGGTTGTGTGGTGCGGCGAACTCGACCACGTGCGCGGCGGCGGTCAGCGGCAGCCGGCCGACCGCGTCGCCGCTGACCCGGACCGCCCGCCGGGCGGCGGTCAGGCCGACCGGCGAGCCGTCGGTGGGGCGCGGGGCGGGGTCGGGCCGGCCGGTGCGGGCGGCGGTGCTCCACTCGGCGAGCTGACCGACCCGCTTGGCGGCCTCGGCGAGGCGTTCCTCGGGCAGCTCACCGGCGATCACCGCGGCGACGATCGCGTCGCGCAGGTAGCGGGCGGCGGCCTCGTCGGCGCGTTCGCCGCCGACGCAGATCGCGTCCGCCCCGGCGGCGAGGGCCCGGACGGCGGTGCCGGCGAAGCCGTACCGGTCGGCGACGGCGCGCATCTCCACCGCGTCGGTGACCACCACGCCGGAGAAGCCCAACTCCTCGCGGAGCAGGTCACCGAGGATGCGGTGGCTGAGGGTGGCCGGCAGGTCGGGGTCGAGGGCGGGGACCAGCAGGTGCCCGGTCATCACCGCCTGCACCCCGGCGGCGACGGCGGCCCGGAACGGGACCAGCTCACCGGCGTCCAGGCGGGCCCGGCTGGCCCCGATGCGGGGCAGGTCGTGGTGCGAGTCGACCCGGGTGTCGCCGTGGCCGGGGAAGTGCTTGGCGCAGGCGGCGACGCCGGCGGACTGGAGGCCGCGTACCCAGGCGGCGGTGTGCCGGGCGACCAGGTGCGGGTCGGCGCCGAAGGACCGCACGCCGATCACCGGGTTGGCCGGGTTGATGTTGACGTCGGCGTCGGGGGCGTAGTTGAGGGTGACGCCGAGGTCGGCGAGTTCGACGCCGAGGTCGCGGGCCACGTCCTCGGTGAGCGTCGGGTCGTCGACCGCGCCGAGGGCGAGGTTGCCGGGGCGGGAGCTGCCCCGGCCGGACTCGATCCGGGTGACGTCGCCGGCCTCCTCGTCGATGGCCACCAGCACGTCGGGGCGTTCGGCGCGCAGCGTCGCGGTGAGCGCGGCGACCTGTTCGGGGTCGACGACGTTGCGGGCGAACAGCACCACCGCGCCGAGCCCTTCGGCCAGCCACCGGCGGACCCAGTCGGGCGGGGTGGTGCCGACGAAGCCGGGTTGCAGGACGGTGGCGGCCAGACCCGCCAGGTTGCGCTCGTTCATCCGGCCCCGGTACCCCCGTCGCGTGTCGACGGCCCGATGCCGTCGCGGTGCTGCCATGGTCACACCGGGCGAGGTAATAGTCAATAAACCTTACTGTTACTGTCTGGCGTCGGTCGGGGCGACGTGCGACAGTGCGGGGATGGACCTGCCGCTCGCCGACGCCACCTCGCCGGCCGACATTCCCGGCGTACGCCTACTCGGCCTGGTGGTCGGCGGATTGCTGCTGCTGGCCGCCATCCGGGCCATGTTCGGCCGCCGCTGAGTTCGGCCGCCGCCGGCCGACTGATCCCCCACCCGCCGGGGTACCGCTGGCGGAGGTCACGCCGCACCCGGCGGCGGGCCCGGCGAGGGGGCACCATGAAGATCGGCTACTTCCTGTCCAGCGAGGAGTACACCCCGGCGCAACTGCTGGAGCAGGCCCGGGCCGCCGAGCGGGCCGGCTTCCAGGCACTGTGGATCTCCGACCACTACCACCCGTGGACGGACGCCCAGGGGCAGAGCCCCTTCGTCTGGTCCGTCATCGGGGCGCTGAGCCAGGTCAGCTCGTTGCCGGTGAGCACGGCGGTGACCTGCCCGACGGTCCGCATCCACCCGGCGGTGCTGGCGCAGGCCGCGGCGACCAGCGCGGTCATGCACTCCGGCCGGTTCGTGCTCGGCGTCGGCACCGGCGAAGCGCTCAACGAACACATCCTCGGCGACGCCTGGCCACAGACCGACGTGCGGCTGGAGATGCTGGAGGAGGCCGTCGCGGTGATGCGGGAGCTGTGGCGGGGCGACTTCGTCAACCACCGCGGCCGGCATTACACGGTGGAGCACGCCCGCGTCTACACGCTGCCCGACACACCCCCGCCGGTGTACGTCTCCGGCTTCGGGCCCAAGGCCGTCGACCTGGCCGCCCGGATCGGCGACGGCTACGTCAGCATGATGCCCGACGGCGACCTGGTCAGCCGGTTCCGGGACAACGGCGGCGGCGACAAGCCGTGCCAGGCCGGTTTCAAGGCCGCGTACGCCGACACCGAGGACGAGGGCGCGCGGATCGCGTACGAGACGTGGCCCAACGCCGGGGTGCCGGGCGAGCTGTCCCAGGTGCTGCCCTCCCCCCGGCACTTCGAGCAGGCGGCCCAACTCGTCACGCCCGAGCAGGTGCGGCAGGGCTTCGTCTGCGGCAACCGCGCCGACGCCCACCTGGAAATGATCGACAGGTACGCCAAGGCCGGGTTCGACGAGGTCTACGTCGCCAACACCGGCCCGCACTGGCAGGGCCTGTTCGACCTCTACCAGCGCGAGGTGCTCCCCCACCTGAGCTGAATTCCACCGTCCACGGGTCACCGACACGCACCGCCGTCGGTGACCCGTGGTCGCTCACGTGTGCGCACCCGGTCACCGCGCCTGACCTGCGACGTACCGGCCACCGTGGGCGGTGTGCCCGATCCGGTGGGAGCGGTTTCGCCGCCGATCCACCCGGGTACCTCCGGCCTTCGATGAAGCTGTCCATGCACTCGACGACGTTGCGCCGCGCGGCGCGCAGCCTGTTCGGCTGGAAAGCGCTGCGGCCCAACCAGCTCGCCGCCATGCGCGCGGTGATGAAACGACGCGACGCCCTGGTGGTGCTCCCCACCGGAGCCGGCAAGTCGGCGATCTACCAGATCCCGGCGAGCCTGATTCCCGGGCCGACGGTGGTGATCTCCCCCCTGTTGGCCCTTCAGCAGGACCAGATCGCCGCGCTCAACGAACGCCAGCGCCCCGAGCTGCGCGCCGTGCGGATCAGCTCGGACGAGAGCGCCGCCCAGCAGGCCGAGGCCATCGAGGAGATCCGGCAGGGGCGGGCGGAGTTCCTCTTCATCACCCCGGAGGCGCTGGCCAACCCCGACCGGATGGCCGAGGTGAAGTCGCTGCAACCGGCCCTGGTGGCGATCGACGAGGCGCACTGCATCTCGGCGTGGGGGCACGACTTCCGCCCCGACTACCTGGCGTTGGGCCACCTGATCGACGGTCTCGGCCGTCCGCCGGTGGTGGCGCTGACCGCCACCGCCTCCCCGCCGGTACGCGACGACATCATCGCCCGGCTGCGGCTACGCGACCCCGAGGTGGTGGTCTCCGGGCTGGACCGGCCGAACCTGTTCGTCGAGGTCGCCCACTGCCCCACCGACGACTACCGCTGGCGGCGGTTGATCGCGCTGCTGCGTGACGACGAGCGGCCCGGCATCATCTACGTGCCGACCCGGCGGGCCGCCGAGGAGCTGGCCGAACGGCTGACCACGGCCGGGTTCCCGGCGGAGTACTACCACGGCGGGATGCCCACCGCCGCCCGGCACGGGCTGCACGAGGCGTTCCTCGCCGACCAGGTGCCGATCATGGTGGCGACCTCGGCGTTCGGCATGGGCATCGACAAGCCGAACATCGCCTGGGTGGTGCACATGGCGCTGCCCGACTCGCCGGACAGCTACTTCCAGGAGATCGGCCGGGCCGGGCGCGACGGTGCGCCGGCCCGGGTGCTGCTGCTGTGGCGCGCCGAGGACGTCGGCCTGCAACGCTTCTTCTCCGGCGGCCTGCCGGACGAGACCGAACTGCGGGACCTGGCCGCGCTGCTGCGTCGCCGGGCGACGACCAAGAAGGCGCTGCGCGAGACGACCGGCCTCGGGCCGCGCAAGCTCGGGCAGTACCTGGCCCTGCTGGAGCAGATCGGGGCGGCCGAACCCCGGGCCGGGCAGAAGATCGGCGCACCGCGCTACTCCCCCACCCCGGCGGAGGCGGGCGCGGCGGCCCTGGCCGAGGCCGAACGGCAGCAGACGGTGACCCGCTCGCGTACCGACATGATGCGCGCCTTCGCCGAGACCACCGGGTGCCGGGGGCAGGTGCTGCTGGCCTACTTCGGCGAGCAGATGTCGCAGGTCTGCGGGCACTGCGACAACTGCCACGCCGGCACCAGCGTGGCGAGCGACGGCGCGGTCGGCCCGTTCCCGGTGCACAGCCAGGTCCGGCACCCGGAGTGGGGCCCCGGCCTGGTGCTCAACTACGAGGAGGACCGGATGACGGTGCTCTTCGACGAGGTGGGTTACAAGACGCTCTCCGTGCGCGTGGTGTCCGAACAGGGTCTGCTGACGCTGGACTAGCCTGACCCGGGCGACCGCCGGGGGCGGTGCCCGCAGTGAAACGATCGAGAGGGGCTCAGTCGTGATCGAACAGCCGGCGTACACCGGGTTCGGGTTCTCCGACGAGGAGTGGGGGCTGCTGGTCGGCCTGCCGCAGTCGGTCCTGACCGCGGCCAGCGCCGCCGAGTCGGACGGCGCCCGGCGCACCCGCGCCGAGAACGCGGCCGGGCTGGAGACCATCGCCGCCGGCCGGGAGTCAGCGAGCCCGCTCGTCGCCGCCGTCGCCGGGGAGATCGTCTCCCGGGTGGGTGACCCGGAGGCTGGCGAGGAACTGCCGGTGATCTCGCCGGCCGACCCGCAGGCGCTCATCGACGACGTGCTGGTCCGGGCCGGGCAGGCGGCCACCCTGCTGGCCGCGAAGGTGGACGAGGGCGAGGCCGGGGCGTACCGGCACTGGCTGGTGGAGATCGCCGAGCAGGTGGTCGGGGCGGCGTCCAGCGGGGGGCTGCTCGGCATCGGCGGCGACCAGGTCAGCGACTCGGAGCGGAAGTTCCGCGACCGCCTCTCGCACGTCCTCAACGACTGAGGTCGATCGAGTACGGCAACGGGCCGGGCCCGCCTGACGGCGGCCCGGCCCGCGCTGTCGTGATGGTGCAGCGCGCACGTTCGGACGGCCTGGCGGCAAATTCTGCGACGACGGCACCGACGCCTGAGCCGGGCTCAACGGCGACGGCGGGCCTTACCCGTCGACTGACGCCCACCCATCGCTGCGGCGATCTGGTCGAGGACGGTGCGGGCTTCCCTTGTGTGGGGATGCTGCCCGCCAAGATTGGTCCGCAGCTTGCGATGGGCTGATTCAGACAATCGACGAGCTGGCAGCAACTGCCCCCGTTGAACCATCAATCGTGCGAGATTCACCACGCTTGAAAGCGTATCCGGATGATCCTCACCGAGCACCCGCAGCCGCCTCTGATATACGTCTTCCCCAACCTCGAACGCCCGCTTGGACTTCCCGACCCCATGCAACACGTTCGACAGATTGCTCGCAATGTCTAATGTGTTCGGGTGATCTACGCCCAGCACTCTCACTGCCCGCCGATACGCATCCTCCGCGACTTCCGATGCTCGCCGAAGCTCCCCAGCATCAGCTAAGGTAGTGACAAAACTCGTCGCAGAAGCCAGCGTGTCGGGGTGATCCTCACCCGACAACCGCACACGCCGACCATAAACATCCTCGTTGATTTCGCGTGCCCACCGATAATTCCCCAACCTATTGTGACTTGCCGCGAGATTGGAACCGGTCTGGAGGGTGTCGGGGTGATCCTCACCCAACAACCGCACACGCCGACCATAAACATCCTCGTTGATTTCGCGTGCCCGTTGGTAGTTCCCTAACTCGCTGTGAACCACCGCGAGGTCGGAAGCGGTCCGGAGGGTGTCAGGGTGGTCACGGCCGAGAATGTTGATCTGGCGGGTGAGGGTGTCGTCGATCAGAGGGCGGAGCCGATCGAACTGGCCCAGGTCGCGGTAGGCCCAGACCAGTTCGGTGGCAGCGCGCAAGGTGTCCACGTCGTCCGGGCCGTGTCGCTTCTTCCACTCCTGGTAGAGGTTGTCGGCGAGTTGCTGGGCGGCACGGCTGTCGCCCCGGCGGATCAGGTAGACGATGGCGTTGCGTGCCCGCAGGCGGAGATCGGGGTTGTCGGTGTGCGCGGGGTCCGCCGCCAGCAGGTGGGGCAGGACCATGCTCCACTGGGGCCAGGCCGCGGCGTCGCGGGGATCACCAGGGTCGACGGTGCCGAGCGCCGCCTCGATGCGCAGCCTCAGCTCGGCGGCGACGGCGGATTCGATCTGGTCCCGGACGATCGCTTGGACCAGCCGGTGGACTGTGATCGTCCCGAGTTCGACCCGAGCCAGCCCGGAGGCACCGACCGCGCTGATGGCACGCTGCCGTTGGAGCGGCTTGTCGATGATCTGCGCCAGCGACGCGAGGTTCTCTAGGTGCAAGTCGGCGTGCCGAGCGATGGTGACGACGAGATCGGTCGGCACCGGCTCGGGTGCCAGGAACGCACACAGGTGGAGGACGGCGAGCGCGGCGGGATCCTTGGCCCCCAACGCGGTGATGCTCAGGGTGGCCGCTGCCGCTAGGGAATGCGGATAGCCTGCGGGCTGCCCCTCGTCGAGCACCGCACGCGTCTCCTCCCGGAGCACCTGCCGGTAGTCGGCGACGGACATACCGAACTCGGCCAGGTAACTCGCTGACTGCGCCAGCGCCAGGGGTAGGTCGCCAAGATCCTCGGCGAGCTGAGCGGCCTCGGTCGCGCTGATCCTGGTCAGGCGCAACTTCAGCAGTTCCACCGCCTCGGTGCGAGGAAGGACGTCCAGCTCCAGGGTACGGGCGAGCTGCCCCCAGGCCGTGGTGCGGGACGTGACGAGCACGTGCCCGGCACCGTCCGGCAGCCAAGGGCGGAGGTCGTCGGGTCGCTCCGCGTTGTCGAAGATCAGCATCCAGCGGTCCCGGCTCCGGAGGTACTCCTTGACCTTGCTTTGGGCGATCACGCTGTCCACCTGGGCGTCGAGCACGCCCAGCGCGATCCCGAGCGCGCTGAACTGCTCACCGATGGCCCCGGACTGCTCCGCCGAGATCCACCACACGACGTCGTAGTCGGCCCGGTGCCGGTATGCGTACTCCAGGGCCAACTGGGTCTTGCCGACCCCGCCGAGGCCGTGGATCGCCTGCACGCCCGCAGCGCCACCGGATGACAGCCGGGTCCGCAGCTCGGCCAGTTCGCTCCCCCGACCGGCGAAGTTCGGATCCCGGGGCCGGAGGTTCCACACCGGCGACGGCCGGTCCGCTGCGGCGGCGGGCCGATCGGTGGCGGGCCGGGGATCGGGTACGCCTTTGGTGTTGATGAAGTTGTTGATCTGGAGACCGTTACCCACCCCGGCACTCGTGCCGTGCCCCTCGGCCTGCATCCGCTGAGTCACCGTCGGAGGACCATCTGTCGGCTCGTCACCTGTCCCGCGACCGTGTGACGGCTCGGCCACAGGAACACCGGACGGTTCAGTCATCGGCGCGCGCCTCTGCGGTGCCGAACGTGTTGATCTGGCTGCCGTGGCCCAGCACAGCCTGCCGCGCGTTGCCGGAGGCGGTGACGTGCTGCACCACGTGACCGGCCGAGCGGACCCCGGCGCTCGCCGCGACCTGCCGTACCAGCGTCTCCAGTTCGGCGGCGGCAGCCGGTTGCTCGATCAGCAGGTCCTCTAGCCGGCCCGCCCACAGCGCCTCGTGCTGTGCACGCACCCGGTCGCCGTCCGCGCCCGCCGTCTCCACCGCGCCACGGGTCCGCTCCAACTGTTGCGTCACCGCGTCCTCTCTCGCCCGGTCACCCCGGCCGAGCAACCGCACGAAGCCGGTTTTCGCCAGCCCCCACGCGTCCTGGGCTACCGCGCCCACCAGTGCCGCACCACCGGCTCCCGCCAACGCGAGCAGTTCCTCCGCCGCCATCACAGCCCCCTGATCGGTCGCCCACATGCCCAACCCATAGGAGTATCGCAACCTGTCGACGCCAGACACCCTGGACGGGCGGACGCCGCCCCGGAGTCGGGAGACCGACATCGAAGACCACCCAAAAGGCCAATAACGCACCCGGTCTGCTCTCGGGAACCGTCGCCCTTCTTCAGCGGCGTGGCGGCCGTGGGGCGGTCGTCACGGCACCGCAAAAGGGGCAGCGACCATCGGGCGCGGATCGTGCGGCGCGGCGGGCGTCGAGGATCAGTCGGTTGCGGATCTGGGCCAGGGACAGAAATGGCGCGGTCATGCTCAGTTCACCCGGAGGGCGGCGGCGAGCTGGATGATCGCGGCCGATGCCTGTGGGTCGTGGGTCAACTGGGCGAGCACCAATCGGGCAGCAGACCGGTTTCGCACCTCGGCGGGGGCAGCGTGCTCGGCGGCTATGAGGGCGCGGCTGGCGTTGACCGAGTCGCCGGTGTGCAGGTAGGCGCGGGCGGCGTCGAGCAGGTGCCCAGCGCGGTGTTCGGCGGGTAGCCACCGCCAGCCGTCGCGGGCGATGACCTTCTCGTGCCAGGCCACCGCCGTACCGGCATCGCCCAGATCCAGAGCGGCGACGACCCGGGCCAAGTCCACCGCGACCGGCCCAAAGGCGGTCCGATAGTGGTCGTGGCCGTCGCCGACCCGGGCCGCCATCTCGGCTGCCTCGTCGAGCAGGTCGGCCGTGGCGTGATCGTCGCCGTCTCGGGCTGCGGCCAACGCGGCCTCAATGACCAGGGCACCGCACAGCGACAGCGCCGGGGCGGGCCCGTCGTCGAGGTCGGGCGGAGCGATCCGGTACGCGGCGGCCAGCGCCGTGGACCTCGCCGCCCGTGCCCGCCCCGAAGCGCGGAGCACCTGGCCAAGCTGCACGGCAGCGGTGGCCACCAGCACCGCATCACCGGCCGCGATGGTCATCGCCCGGTCGGCAGCCACCCACGCCAGCTCTACCTCACCCAGCTTGACCAGCAGTGACGCGGTGACCCGATACGCCTCCACTAGCACCGACCGCCCCGCCACTGAATCATCCACGTAGACACGCTGCGCGGCGACCACCAGACCTGGTAGCAGCCCGATCACCTGCGGATAGCGGGCATGCTGGAACGTGCCCCAGGCGTACGTGACGTCCCGTGCCAGCCGATCCGCCGACAACACCTGACCCCGCACTGTCGAACGACCCACCGCGATGTCGTACGTCGAGAGCGCCTCTCGGACCCGTTCCACTCCCTCGACCGGACCGGACACGTCCGCTGCCTGGAGGTCCCGGCCGAGCAGCACACCCGGGTCGATCCGCAGGACAGCGGCGATCTCCTGAAGCGTGGACACCTTGTCCAGCGTCCGGACACCCCGCTCGACCTTGTCCACCCAACTCTTCGACTTACCCAACCGGTCGGCGAACACCTGCTGCGACAACCCACGCCGCCCCCGCCAGTGCGCCACCCGCCGACCGACCGGCAACAACTCACCGCTGTCCACGACGCCACCGCCGATCCGGCACCGCCCGCGTCGTCTCCTCCACCGGTATCCGGTCCGCCTCGGCCTGCGCGAGCAGCCGTTGCCGCGCCGCCTCCCGCTCCGCCGCCTGAATCCGCTCACCCCGGCTCGCACCCGGATCACGTTCTTCGTCGCCCACCTGCGTCCCCTTCGCATGGGCGCGGCGGTACGAGATGAAGCTGCCGCCGCGCACGATCAGCGGCGCAGCGACGGCCGGTCACCAGACCGACGAGGCGTCACCACGCCGTAATCAAGACGCTACGGAGCGCACGTGGAAGGGTTGGAACGCTTACGCACCACCCGTGGTCAGGCTCATCCTTTCGCAGAGACCTCGCAGCTCGGGCGAGGTCGCCCCCTTACGCAACAATGACCGCGCCGTCTCCCGGGCCACGACCGACGAGCGGGCATGTTGCGGCCCGATCCGCTCCGCAGTGAGCAGCATCCGTACGGCGTCACGATCCCGACCGGTACCCTCGGCCGCCCGGCTCATGTCGAGCCAGAAGTACACCTGGCGCACCGCCGGCAGACCCGTCAGCTCCACACCCGCCGCAGTCCGCATCGCCAGTTCCGGACGGCCCGTGTCGAGCTGGAACGCCATCGTCCACAGGGCCACGTTCCGGGGACCCCAGACGAGATCCCAGCTCTCGGTCTCCCCGGTGTGCGCGGCGATCCGCGCCGCCTCGGCGAGATGATCCTCGGCACCGACCCGGTCCCGCAGGCCGGCGAGATGGTGCGCCCGCGCCAGGTGCAGGAATCCCAACACGTCCAACGCGCCGTCGGCGGCGCTACCGGCGAGATCGGCAGCCGCCGCGTCACACCACGCGCGGGCCGGCCCGTAGGCCCCGGAGTAGGCCGACACCCGCGCCCGGTTGGCCGCCGCCACCCCGACCGCCACCCGGTCGTCGAGCAACCCGGCAGCTTCGGCGCAACGCTCAGCGGCCAGCCAGGCATGGGCCGGATAGCTGACGTTCAGCAACGACCCCATGGCCACGCCGTACACCGGCACCATCTCCGACAATGCGGCCCGCCGGTCCGTCAGGGCGTGCATCGCCGGCACGAGATCCACCAGCCGCCGCAACGCACCCGCGTAATCACACCGCCCATACAGACCACGCACCAACACCGCCTCGCGACGCACCTGTTCGACCGTCGCTGTCCCCTCGGAACGCCGGGCCATCGGTGTGTCCATCATGACCCGCCACACTCGCTCGGCGTCGATCCGGGCAGCGTCGAGCTGTCGGTCAGCCGGCGTGTACGCCTGACCCGTCAGGTCGACCACCGAACACTCCAGGGCCGCCGCCAGATCCACCACCATGTACCGGTCGGTGCGCTGCCGCCCCCGCTCGATACGCGACCACGACGTATGGGAGATGCCCGCCCGGCTGGCCGCGTACCGCACGCTCCAACCACGCAACTCCCGGCGAGCACGAATACGATCACCGATCGACGGATCGTCAGGAATAGAGCGACGAGGCATCAGCACACTCCCCCGGTGACACGAGATCCCCACCGGCCGAAACCGCCAGGCTGCCACCACGGAACGTACACCCGCACCACCGAATGCGTGACACCCTGCGCTGCCACCGACCGGCGCTCAAGAACGACGCCGAGCGAGCGTGAGCCAGTTGATCGACTCAATGTCGCTGACAGAGTGGTATCCCCGGCGCTCCAATGCCGCCATTTCGGCGCAACAGCGGCATCGACACCCTCCACGACCACACCCGACACCCCCGCGACCCCCGTGCGGAGCGGGCCGGTGGGGTCTTCGTCCAGAATGGAGGGGAAGTGCCCGCCGACGGGGGAGGCCGGACATGGTGCACCGCACGGTGATCGACACTGAACAACTGCCACCGACGGAACGGTTCGGGATGTGGCTGGACCTGGTCGCCCGGACCGCCGCGCCGCTGCGCATCCGCTCCGACCACCAGCACGACTTCCGGGCCCGCGCCGAGTTCGTCGAGCTGGGCCCCATCCGGCTGGTGCGCTACCGCTACCCGTCACTGGAGGCGGTCCGCACCCCGAAGCTGGTCCGCCGCACCGAGGTGGACTTCCACATGCTCGCCCTCACCACCAGCGGCACCGGCGTCGCCGGGCAGGCCGGGCGTCAGAGCCGGATCGGCGCCGGTGAGTTCACCTTCTACGACGGTTCCCGGCCACACGAGGTGAGCCACCTCGGCGACGGCAACGGTGCGGAGCACGCCGCCTCGATCGTCGCCCTGGTCCCGTACGGGGCGATCCCGCTCACCCCGGACCAGCTCGCCCCGCTGCTGGCCGGCCGGATGTCGGCAAGCGAGGGGATCGGCGCGCTGGTCGCCCAGTACCTGACCCGGATCACCACCCATCCGGAGCAGTACCAGCAGGCCGACGCCGAGCGGCTGGGCGGGGTGGCGCTGGACCTGATCTCCACCATGCTCGGCCGGTACCTGGTCGCCGAGGACGAGATGCCCCGCGAGGTACGCCGCCGGGCACTGCTCGCCCAGGTGCGGGCGTACGTCCAGCGGCACCTCGGTGACGCCGGGCTGACCCCGGCCGCCATCGCCGAGGCGCACCACATCTCGGTACGCAGCCTGCACCGGCTCTTCGAGGAGGAGCACGCCACGGTGGCGTCGTACATCCGGGAGCTGCGGTTGGAGCGGTGCCGGCGGGACCTGGCCGACCCGGCGCTCGCCCACCGGCCGGTGCAGGCCGTCGCCGCGCGCTGGGGTTTCCGGGACAAGGCCCACTTCAGCCGGGCCTTCCGGGCTGCCCACCAGCTCACCCCGCAGGCGTACCGGACGCTGCACCTGCAACAGGCACGGATCGTCAACAGCACGGCGTCCGCAGTCAACCCGGGACCGACATACTGACGGTGGGCCGGCGGTCACCCGACCGGTCGGCCCGACGGTAACGGGGGACCGCGGCGTG
>NZ_JBMDWU010000203.1:0-29957 GCF_048594385.1 Micromonospora sp.
GGTCCCGACGTCGGTCGGGTCGGTCACCGCCAGGGTCACGGTGGGTGGGGCAGCCAGGCCCGGGGTCACCCCGAGCGCGACCGCCAGCCCGGCCGCCAGGGTCGCCACGACCAGAGCGGGGGTACGCCGGGCGAGGGACCGTCGGACGGTACGCGCGTCCACGCCGGGCATCTGACCTCCGTGACCCTGGGTGAGAGTTCATTATTCGGCAACAGTTGCGGCGGGGCACTAGTACCGGCGGAAAATATTCGGTGACGGCCGGCCCGCCCTCGCCTCCTCCGGTGCGGCCCGCCGCCCGGTAGGCTGAGCCACCGTGACCGGTTACCTGGGCTCGTACGCGACGCTCGGGCTGCTGCTGCTCGCTGCCGTCCTCTTCTTCGTTACGGCGTTCTCGGCCAACCGGGTGTTACGTCCCCGCCGGCCGGCCGATCCGGTCGGCAAACGGACCGGCTACGAGTGCGGCCTCGACCCGGTCGGCGGCGACTGGGCGCAGATGCAGATCCGCTACTACGTGTACGCGTACCTCTACGTGCTCTTCGCCGTCGAGGCGGTCTTCCTCTTCCCCTGGGCGATGGTCTTCGACCGGCCCGGGTTCGGCGCGGTCACGGTCGCCGAGATGGGCGTCTTCGTGGCCGTGGTCGCGCTCGGCATCCTCTACGCCTGGCGCAAGCGCATCCTGCACTGGACCTGACCACCGTGCTGGCGGGGCCGGGCCGACCACCGCACCGGCCGGGCCTGACCACCGCAGCGGGTCGGGTCACCCGGTGACCGGTCTCAGGCCAGGCCGCGGCGGGTGAGCGTCGGCGGCCGGTCGCCCCGGATCGAGGCCACCATGTCCAGCACCCGCCGGGTGGGCAGCACCTGGTGGGCGCGGAACACCCGCGCGCCGAGCCAGGCCGACACCGCCGTCGCGGCCAGGGTGCCCTCCAACCGCTCCGGCACCGGCAGGTCCAGCGTCTCGCCGATGAAGTCCTTGTTCGACAACGCCACCAGCAGCGGCCAGCCGGTGCCGGCCAGCTCGGCCAACCGGCGGGTGATCTCCAACGAGTGCCTGGTGTTCTTGCCGAAGTCATGCGCCGGGTCGATCAGGATGCCGTCGGGGCGTACCCCCAGGGACACCGCGCGCCCGGCGAGCCCGGTCACCGTCGCGACCACGTCGGCGACCACGTCGGTGAAGGCGGCCCGGTGCGGCCGGGTCCGGGGCGTCAGCCCACCGGCGTGGGAACAGACCAGCCCCACGCCGGTCTCGGCGGCCACCCGGGCGAGCGCCGGATCGGCCCCGGACCAGGTGTCGTTGAGCAGGTCCGCGCCGGCCGCCACCGCCTCCACCGCCACCTCGGCCCGCCAGGTGTCGATCGAGATGACCACCTCGGGGAACGCGGCCCGTACGGCGGCGATCGTGTCCACCGTCCGGCGGATCTCCTCGGCCACGTCGACCTCGTCGCCCGGCCCGGCCTTCACCCCGCCGATGTCGATGATCTCCGCGCCCTCGGTGACCGCCCGCTCCACCGCGCGCAGGGCGCTGTCCTGGGCAAAGGTCGCGCCCCGGTCGAAGAACGAATCCGGCGTCCGGTTGACGATCGCCATCACCACCGGCTCGCCCGGGGCGAAGGTCCGCCCCCCGAGTCGCAGCGCCCCGGCCAATTCCGCCTCCCGCAGGTCACCGGCCGGACGACCCGGCCGACGCCGACGCTATCCGGTCGCCCGACCCGCCCCCGGGGCGGTACGACCCCGACGACCCGGCCCGTCGCCGGGCCGTCCCGGCCGAAAGATCGGTGACGATGATGGTGGTTGGGGTCGCTCCGGAGGGTGTCCCCGTGCCACGATCTCTGCATGGGTCAGACTCTGCTCATTCTGGTCGTCGCGTTGACCGTGGCGGCGGTCGTGTTCGGCGTGACGGTGCTGATCTCGGGTCGGGACGGCCTCGCGCCCGCCGAGCCCGACGGCAGAGCCGTCCCGCTGCCGGGCGGCCGCCCGCTGCGGGAGTCCGACGTCGGCGCGCTGCGCTTCGACACCGCCCTCCGCGGCTACCGGATGGACCAGGTCGACCAGGCGATGCGCCGGGCCGGCTACGACATCGGGTACAAGACCGAGCTGATCGGGGTGTTGGAGGCCGAGATCGTCGCGCTGCGGGAGGGCCGTACCGCCGACGCCGACGCGCTGCGCCGCACCCGGGAGGAGGCCGCGAGCACGGCGTCCGACGCCTCCCCGACGCCCGCCGACGTGTCTGCCGACCCGGACGGGCCGACCACCGGGGCCGCGCCGACGGAGCCGGCGACCCCCGGTGTCCGCCCGTCGGCCGACGCCGACCCGTCGGTTGACGCCACCGACGAGGTCACCCCGACCGACGACGTCACCCCGACCGGCGACCGTCCCGGGGACGACCGGTCGGGGGAGCCGGCCGGGAAGACCGACGCCGACCGTCCCGGCGGCGCGGCGGTCCGCTCGGAGCCGGTGTGACCGGACCGGACCCGGCGGGCGGCGGGTTGGCCGACGAGGCGGCCCAGCCGGGAGCCGGCGAGTTCACCGCCACGGTGATCGTCAACGCCCCCGCCGAGCGGGTCTTCGCCGCGCTGACCGACTGGGAGGGGCAGTCCGACTGGATCCCGCTGACCCGGGTCCGGGTGGTCGAGGGCGACGGCGGCGAGGGCAGCCTCGTCGAGGCGGTCACCGCGCTCGGCCCGGCGGCGCTGCGCGACGAGATGCGGGTGGTCCGGGTCGACGCCCCCTACGAGGTGGGCGTGGTGCACTGCGGCAAGCTCCTGCGCGGCCCGGGGGTGCTGCGCTGCACCCCGCTGGCCGACGACCGCACCCAGGTGGTCTGGCACGAGTGGTTCCACCTGCCCGGCGGCGCGGCCGGCCGGGTCGCCTGGCCGCTGCTCTGGCCGGGCTCCAAGGCCAGCCTGACGCTGGCCCTGAAACGCTTCGCCCGGCTGGTCGAGTCCGGCCGGCTGCCCCGCCCGTCCACCCGCTGACGCTGCGGAGCGGGATCGGCCGGGCCGCACCACCCCGGCCCCGACGCTGCGTGTCAGGGCCCTGGCCTAGCGTGTGACGGGTGACTGACCTGGTGACCGGCCCCGACGGCCTGCCCCGCTGTGCCTGGGGGGCGAGCACTCCGGACTACGCGATCTACCACGACACCGAGTGGGGCCGCCCGCTGCGCGGCGACGACGCCCTCTTTGAGCGGCTCACCCTGGAGGCGTTCCAGTCCGGGCTGTCCTGGCTGACCATCCTGCGCAAACGCGAGGCGTTCCGGCTCGCCTTCGCCGGCTTCCGGATCGAGCGGGTCGCCGCCTTCGGCGACGCGGACGTGACCCGGCTGCTCGCCGACGCGGGCATCGTCCGCAACCGCGCCAAGATCGAGGCGGCGATCGCCAACGCCCGTGCCGCGCTGACCCTGCCCGACGGGCTCTCCGCGCTGCTCTGGTCGTACGCGCCACCGCCCCGGCCGGCCCGGCTCGGGTCGTTCGCCGAGGTGCCGGCGTCGACGCCGGAGTCCGTCGCGCTGGCCAAGGCACTCAAGAAACAGGGCTTCCGCTTCGTCGGCCCCACCACGGCGTACGCGCTGATGCAGGCCACCGGCATGGTCGACGACCATCTCGCGGGCTGCCACGCCGGCACCGCCGTGGCCCGTGATCAGATGGGGGCATGACAGTGACCGACCACCGCAGCACCGGCCCGACGGGCGTCGACGGCGGGCCGGACGGCGACGCCTGGGCGGTGCTGCTCCCGGCCGGGCGGCACGACGCCGAGCGCCTCGTCCACCACGAGACCCTGGAGCTGGCCGTTCCGGCCGGTGGGCCCGCCCCGCGTCCCGGTGACCGGGTGGCGGTGCTGGCCGACGGGCCGCCCCGGCTGGTGGCGCTGGGCCGGGTGGCCCGCCACGACGGGCGGGCGCTGCTGGTGACCTACACCCGACGGTCGTTCGACGCGCCGGTGCCGGCCGGGCAGGTGGCCGTCGCCGGCCCGGTCACCCCGCTCGAACCGGGCACCTACCGGGAGCTGGTCGACCGGCTCGGCCCGCCGCCGTCGCGCCGGACCTGGCTGGTCAGCCTCGACCTGCCGATCGAGGCCGAGTCGCGGGCCGAGGCGGTCCGGCTCTTCTGGTCGTACGTGCAGGAGCTGGGCCCGGCCGAGCTGCCCGCGTTCGTCTCGCCCAGCGGCGACGAGCTGGCCATGCAGGCGTTCGTGCTGGGCGTCGAGGCCAACCAGGACCCGGAGGAGGACGACTAGCCGCCCACCCACCGGGTATGGCGCACCGGTGCCGACGCCCGGTCGGCCGGTCGAGGGAGGGCCGATGCGGTTCCAGGACAAGGTCGCATTCGTCACCGGTGGTGCCTCCGGGCTCGGCGAGGCCACCGCCCGGCGGTTCGCCGCCGAGGGGGCCCGGGTGGTGGTCGCCGACATCAACACCGAGGGTGCCGAGCGGCTCGCCGCCGACCTGCCCGACGCCCTCGCGGTCACCGTCGACACCGGTGACGCCGACGCGGTGGAGCAGGGCGTCGCCGACGCGGTTCGGCGCTACGGCCGGATCGACCTGATCTTCAACAACGCCGGCATCGACGGCCGGCAGCAGCCCCTGCACGAGATGGACGTGGAGAACTGGCAGAAGGTCCGGCGGATCAACGGTGACGGCGTGTTCCACGTGCTCAAGTACGGCATCGAGGCGATGCTGCGCGGCGGCGGGGGCGCGATCGTCAACACCTCGTCCACCACCGGCCTGGCGGCGCAGGAGAACATCTCCCCGTACACCTTCACCAAGGCCGGCATCGTCGGGCTGACCCGCTCGGCGGCGGTGGAGTACGCGGCCCGCAACATCCGGGTCAACGCGGTCGCCCCCACGGTGGTGATGACCCCGCTGGTGCAGCACTTCATCGACAGCGCGCCGGACCCGGCGGAGATGCGGGCCCGGATGGAGTCGTTCAACCCGAAACCCGGCATCCCCAGCCCGGACGACGTGGCCGGCGTGGTGCTCTTCCTCTGCTCCGACGACGCGGCCTGGATCACCGGCCACACGGTGCCCATCGACGGCGGGTACGTGGCCCGCTGACGGCCGGCATGTCCCCGCGCGCCCGGCCGGGCGGCTCAGTTGCCCTGGAAGACCGGCTTCTGCTTGTTGACGAAGGCGATGGTGGCGGCCCGGTGGTCGGCGGTGCCCCCGCAGATCGACTGGGCCTGCGCCTCGGCGGCGAGGGCGTCGGCGAGGGTGCCCGCGTCGGCGATGGAGAGCTGCCGCTTGATCGCCCCGTACGCGACGGTCGGGCCGGCGGCGAGCCGGGCGGCCAGCTCGTGCGCGGTGGGCAGCACCTGCTCGTCGTCGTCGACCAGCCGGGTGAGCAGGCCCAACCGGCACGCCTCGTCGGCGGAGACCGGCTCGGCGAGCATCAGCAGCTCGACGGCCTTGGCGTGGCCGACCAGCCGGGGCAGCGTCCAGGACGCCCCGGTGTCGGCGGCCAGGCCCACCCCGGCGAACGCCATCAGGAACTTCGTCTTCGGCCCGCCGATGCGGAAGTCGGCCAGGAACGCCAGCGAGGCGCCCGCCCCGGCGGCCATGCCCCGGACGGCGGCGACCACCGGCTTGGGCAGGTTGGCCAGCCGGGCGGCGATCGGGTTGTAGTGCGCCCGGACGGTGTCCAGCGGGTCGCGGCCCGGCGACTCCAGGATCTGCACGTGCTCGCGCAGATCCTGGCCGGCGCTGAACGAGCCGCCCGACCCGGCCAGCACCACCGCCCGGCAGGACCGGTCGGTCTCCAGCGCGGCCAGCGCGTCCCGCAGCGCCTCCTTGAGCGCCACGTCGAGGGCGTTCATGGCGGTGGGGCGGTTCATGGTCAGGGTGACCACGCCATCGGTGCGGTCGACGAGCAGCGGCTCGGTCACGTCTCTAACGGCCCTTCTGTCGGGGGACCCGGTTGCCGGCGTCGAGGCACTGCTCGACGTACCGGTCGGCGGCCGGCCGGAGCCGGGCGGCGTGCCGGTCGAAGAAGCTGGCGGCGGCGGTGCCGGGCCAGCGTTCGGGTAGCAGTGCCGGAGGGAGTTGAGGGTCCTGGAACAGGAAGGTACGCCACGCGTGCACCAGCCGGAACCGGGCCGCGTACGCCTCCTCGTCACCACTGCGTACGGTCACCCCGGCGAGTTGTGCGCGCTGCTCGGCGACGAACCGTTCGTAGGCGTGCCCGATCTCGCCGAGGTCCCAGGCGCGACGGACCACGCCCATCGCCCCGGGGGTGCCGGCGGCGTGCGCGGCGGTGAACCGCTCGTAGCGCACCCCGGCCTCCTCCAGCAGCAGGTCGACGTCCTCGCTGGCCCGGGTCGCCACCCAGGTGTGCTCGTCGAGGGTGCCGTAGCCGAGGAAGCTGAGGTTGGCGGCGAGCCGCTGCCGGTCGCGCCGGGCGGTCGGGGTGGACAGGACGAGCAGGTCGAACCGCCCGTCCCAGGTGATCCGGCCGGTGCGGTAGATCCGGGCGGCGGCCTCGTCGAGCCGACGGACCGCCTTCGGTGTGATCGAATACCCCGGGCCGGAGGCGAGCCGCAGGGGCTCCAGCCAGCCCTGGCGCACCATCCGGGACACGGCGGTCCGGACGGCCGGCGGGGCGACGCCGAGCGGGGCCAGCAACTTCACCAGGGCGGCGACCGGTGCGCGCCCACCCCGCGTGCGGAGATGGTCGCCGTACAGGTCGAAGAGTGCCGACCGTGCCTGCATGACCGCACATTGTGACAGGCCTTCTCAAGATAAGCTAGATGCTGTTACATCAATGCTGCTCCGGTTTGGGTCCGGCGGTGTTCATCAGGGAAAATCGTGGTCGACGCCCCCGCGTACCTTGCGGGTGGTCGACACGAAGTGGCTGTGGGGCAGTACACCGACCCTGATGTATAGGTCTGAGGGGAGACAACATGGCGGCGATGAAGCCGCGGACGGGCGACGGTCCGCTGGAAGTCACCAAGGAGGGTCGGGGCATCGTCATGCGGGTCCCGCTGGAGGGCGGTGGCCGGCTCGTCGTCGAGATGACTCCCGACGAGGCCAACGCACTCGGTGACGCGCTGAAGGCGGCTGCCGGCTGATCGGCCGACGCTCCGCGCGGTGCCGCGCGGAAGGTCCCTGGTCCCTGAGTCACCGGCACCGCCGGTGACTCAGGGACTTCGTCTGTCCCCAGCGGGTCGTCGAGGTCCCGCACCGCCAACTTCTCCGGAGGTACGGTCCAGCGTGCTCGCCATCAGTCTCGCCGCCACCCTCGACGGGTCGGACGTCCTCGTCCTGCCCGTCCGCGCCGCCACCGACCCGGACGACGCCGCGCCGGCGCTGGTCGCCACCGCGTCGCCACCCACCGACGAGGTGCGGGCGCAGGCGCGGGAGCTGCTGCCGGTGACCCGGCTGACCGGGCGGGCGGGCGAGACACTGACCCAGCTCCGCCCCGGTGGTTCCCCGGCCCGGCTGCTGCTGCTCGGTGTGGGCGACGGCGGGGAACGGGCCTGGCGGACGGCCGGGGCCGCCCTGGCCCGTGCCGCCGTAGCTGAGACACATGTCACGTTGGCGGTGCCGGTCGACGCGTCCGCCGAGGTCGTCCGGGCCGTCGTCGAGGGGCTGCTGCTCGCCTCGTACCGGTTCCGGTTGACCGGGGCGGGGACGACGCCCGCGCTGACCGCGGTGACCCTGCTGACCACCACGCCGGACGCGTACGCCGGGGCCGTCGAGACGGCCCGGACCACCGCCGCGATGACCCGCCTCGCCCGGGACCTGACCAACACCCCCTCGGCGGTGAAGACCCCGCAGTGGTTCGCCGCCCAGGTCGCCGACGCCGCCGCCGACCACCCCGACCTGCACCTGCGGGTACGCGGGCCGCAGGAGCTGGCGGACGAGGGCTTCGGGGGCATCCTCGCCGTCGGTGCCGGCTCGGCCAGCGGCCCCCGGCTGGTCGAGCTGGACTGGCGGCCCGCCGACGCCCGGCAGCACGTCGTCCTGGTCGGCAAGGGGATCACCTTCGACACCGGTGGCATCTCGATCAAGCCGGTGCCGGCGATGAAGCTGATGCGCAAGGACATGGCCGGCGCGGCGGCGGTGGTCGCGGCCACCCTGGGCGCTGCGGCGCTGCGGCTGCCCGTCCGGGTCACCGCCCTGACCCCGCTGGCCGAGAACATGGTCAGCGGGTCGGCGTTCCGCCCCGGCGACGTCATCCGGCACTACGACGGGACGACGAGCGAGAGCACCAACTCCGACGCCGAGGGGCGGCTGGTGCTCGCCGACGCGCTCGGTTACGCGGCCCGGGAACTCCGTCCCGACCTGCTGATCGACCTGGCCACCCTGACCGGCGCGAACGCGGTGGCGCTGGGCAAGCGGACCGGCGCGCTGTACAGCGACAACGACGAGTTGGCCGCCGCCGTGCTGGCCGCCGTCGCCGACGCGGGCGAGGCGGCCTGGCGGATGCCGCTGCCCGCCGACTACCTCGAACACCTCGGCAGCGACCTGGCCGACCGGCACAGCTCCCCGGACCGGGGGGCCGGTTCGGTGATGGCCGCGCTCTACCTGCGCGAGTTCACCGGGGAGCTGCGGGACCGCTGGCTGCACATCGACATGTCCGCGCCGTCCTGGGCCGACGGCGACGACGCCGAGCTGACCCGGGGCGCGACCGGCTGGGGCGTGCGGGGCCTGCTGCGCTGGCTGGCGACGCTGGACTGAGCGGCCGCCCGGCCGGGTGCCCGCGCCCTGCGTCCCGACGCGGTCGGCACCCGGCCGTGGCCGGTTTCCGGCCGCCGGTCAGCGCCCGGTCGTGGTCAGCACTTGACCGCGGCCAGCAGGCCGTGACCGACCGGGAGCAGGGCCGGAATCCACTGCTCGGCCTCCCGGATCGCCTTGACCGTCTCCCGCATGGTCACCGTCTCGGCGTCCCGGGCGGCCGGGTCACCGATCCGGCCGCCGGCGAAGCCGCCGTTGAGGGCGAGCACCCCACCGGGGCGCAGCAGCCGCAGGGCGGCGTCGACGTACGCGGCCGAGCCGGTCGTCTCACCGTCGACGAAGATCAGGTCGTACGCGCCGTCGGCGAGCCGGGGCAGCACGTCCAGCGCCCGGCCGGTGATGATCCGGGTACGGCCGGACGGGAAACCCGCCTCGACGAAGATCCGCCGGGCGATCCGCTGGTGCTCGACCTCGACGTCGATGGTGGTGAGCACCCCGTCGGCGCGCATGCCGCGCAGCAGCCACACCCCGCTGACCCCGGTGCCGGTGCCGATCTCCACCACCGCGCGGGCGTTGCCGGCGGCGGCGAGCAGGCGCAGCGCCGCCCCGGCACCGGGGGTGACCGCGTCGAGGCCGACCTCCCGGGCGAGGCTGCGGGCGGTGGCCAGGACGATGTCCTCGCCGACGTACGACTCGGCGAACTGCAACGACTGCGCCGTCGGGCTGCCGGAACTGGCGACCGTGGCGATGGGACACCTCCGGGCGGTGGCGATGGTTGTGCGGAGCGGGTGGGCGCTATGAGCCTAGAGGCGAGGCTCCTTCGGCCGCGAGTCCACCCGTGACGGCCCGGGTGGCGCGGCGGCGCTGGCGTGTGGACGGGGTAGGCGCACCGGTCCGGGTGGCGCGGAGCCGGGCGGTGCGCGGGTGCGGGCGGACAAGAGCTGACTCCGCCCGGCGCATCCGTGCAATCCTGGACGGGGTGCCCCCTGCGCCGTGACCGCCACCCCCGGTCGTGGTCCGGGGCACCGGGGGACGACTGGGAGGCACCGACGTGACCGACGGCTGGGAGTGGCGAGCGCCCGGCGGGACTCCGGGTTCGGCGGGACCGCCGCCCGGTCCGCCGCAGACGGCCCCGACGACGCCGTACGGCGGGTCGGCTGCACCGTACGGCGGGTCGACGTCGCCGTGGTGGTCGGACGCGCTCGCCGACCCCTGGCGGGACCCGTACGCCCCGGCGGCGGTCGTGCTGCCGAGCGTGCCGGCCACCGGTGCCGCGCCGGAGCCGGTCACCGACCCGGACGCGCCCGGCCGGCCACGGCTGCGCCAACTGCTGCTCGTCCCGCTGATCGTCGCGTTGCTCGCCGGCACCCTGGGCGGTGCCCTCGGGTACGCCTTCGCGGTGCGTGGCGGTGTCGGCGGCGGGGTCACCCTGGGGGCCGGCCCGGCCGAGGGGCCCGCGCTGGCCCAGCGTCGCCCGGACTCGCTGGCCGGGGTCGCCGGCCGGGTCCTGCCCAGCGTGGTGACGATCCGGGTGGCCGGTCCGGCCGGCACCAGCGAGGGGTCCGGGTTCGTCGTCAGCACCGACGGCTACGTGGTCACCAACGACCACGTGGTCGCCGACGGCACCGGCCGGGCGTCGGTGACCTTCAACGACGGCAGCAGCTCGGCGGCGACGGTGGTCGGGCAGGACCCGGAGTCGGACATCGCGGTGATCAAGGTGAACCGTACGGGGTTGCGGCCGATCGAGTTCGGTGACTCCGACGCGCTCGCGGTGGGGGACCCGGTGCTGGCCATCGGTTCGCCGCTGTCCCTGGCGAACACGGTCACCGCCGGCATCATCAGCGCGCTGGACCGCACCATGCAGGCGGGGGAGCCGGGCGGGCCGGTCCGCTACTACGCGGCGATCCAGACCGACGCGGCGGTCAACCACGGCAACTCCGGTGGCCCGCTGGTCGACTCGGCCGGTCGGGTGATCGGGGTGAACTCGACGATCAAGTCGCTGGTGGCGGAGGGGCAGGAGGCGGGGAACATCGGGCTCGCCTTCGCCATTCCGATCAACCAGGCGAAACGGATCACCCAGGACATCATCGGCACGGGCAAGGCCCGACGTACCGTGATCGGGGCCCAGGTCGCCGGGACCGGTACGGCCACCCGGGCCGGCGTGGGGGTGCGCCTGGCGGCCGTGGAACCGGCCGGTCCGGCCGCCGGGGCGGGGTTGAAGGCCGGGGACGTCGTGCTCCGGCTCAACGGCCGGCCGATGAACGAGCCGACCGACCTGATCGCCCTGGTCCGCAAGTTCGCCCCCGGGTCGGTGGTGACGGTGGAGTACCGGCGCGGGTCGACCCGGCAGAACGCCTCGGTGACGCTCGCCGCGGACGCCAAGTGAGGGCCGTTCACCCCCTCCCGGACCGGGCCCTGACGTGCGTACGCTGGGGTCGACGTGACGAGGAGGCCCTGCGGTGCTCGACAACCTGAACTGGTGGGAGATCGGCGTCCTGCTGCTCCTGGCACTGCTGATCTTCGGGGACCGGCTGCCCAACGTCATCAGCGACGGCCTGCGGCTGGTGCGCAACCTGCGGGCGATGGCCCGCAACGCCACCGGCGACCTGAGCCGTGAGCTGGGCACCGACATCCAGCTGGAGGACCTCCACCCGAAGGCGTTCATCCGCAAGCACCTGCTCAGCGAGGAAGACGAGCAGGCGATCCGCAAGCCCCTCCAGAGCGTCTACGACGACCTGCGGGCGGACGTCACCGGGGTGCACGAGGAACTCAAGGGTGTCGCCGACCGGATCGACCCGAGGGCGGCCGCCCGCAAGGGCACCGCGACGAGCACCGCCTCCGCGCCCGCCCCGGCTCCCCGCCCCAGCTACGACGACGCCACCTGACCCCGCGTCCGGTCTGGACCACCGCCGGCTGCCGCAATGGAGCGCCAAATGCGGTATCCCCGGCAGGGGATACCGCATCATCGGCTCACGTGAGTGAATCAGGCCTGTGGCGCGGGGCCGGTGGTCAGCGTCCGGCGGGCTTGAGGCCCAGCGACTTGCCGAGCAGCGACTCGCGGCGTACCGCCAGCCGGTCGGCCACCTGGTGCAGCGCCTTCGCGGCGGGCGCGTCCGGCGCGGACAGCACGATCGGGGTGCCGGCGTCGCCGCCCTCCCGGACCCGGCTGTCCATCGGGATCTGCCCCAGCAACGGCACCTGCGCGCCGATCGTCCGGCTCAGCGAATCGGCCACCTCCTGGCCGCCACCGGCACCGAAGACCTCCATCCGGGACCCGTCGGGCAGCTCCAGCCAGGACATGTTCTCGATGACGCCGACGATCCGCTGGTGGGTCTGCAACGAGATCGCGCCGGCCCGCTCGGCGACCTCGGCCGCCGCGGCCTGCGGGGTGGTGATCACCAGGATCTCGGCGTTGGGCAGCAGTTGGGCGACCGAGATGGCGATGTCACCGGTGCCCGGGGGCAGGTCGAGCAGGAGGACGTCCAGCTCACCCCAGTAGACGTCGCCGAGGAACTGCTGCAACGCCCGGTGCAGCATCGGGCCGCGCCACACCACCGCCGCGTTGCCCGGGGTGAACATGCCGATCGAGATGACCTTCACGCCGTTCGCCTGCGGCGGCATGATCATGTCTTCGACCCGGGTCGGCTTGCCCTCCGCGCCGAGCATCCGGGGCACCGAGTGGCCGTAGATGTCGGCGTCGACCACGCCGACGGACAGGCCCCGGGCGGCCAGCGCGGCGGCCAGGTTGACCGTGACGCTGGACTTGCCGACGCCGCCCTTACCGCTGGCCACCGCGTAGACCCGGGTACGGGAGCCCGGCTGGGCGAACGGGATGACCGGCTCGTCGGTGGCGGCCCCGCCACGCAGCTTGCCCTGCAGCTCCTGCCGCTGCTCCGGGCTCATCACCCCGAACTCGATCTCCACGCCGCTCACCCCGGGCACCGCGCCGACGGCGGCGGTGATGTCCCCGCGCAGCTTGTCCTTCAGCGGGCAGCCGGCCACGGTGAGCAGCAGCCCGACCCGGACCACGCCGTCCTCGCCGATCTCGGCGGAGCGGACCATGCCGAGGTCGGTGATGGGCCGACGGATCTCCGGGTCGTTGACGGTGGCCAGCGCGGCCTGGATCGCGTCGGAGAGGGTGCTGACAGGAGCTGACATGCGGGCAATGCTACGTCGGGCGGCCGGGGCGTCCGCCAACAGCGGGGCCGGGTGTGAGCGAATCGATCGACCGGCCGGGGCCGCCCCGCCCTACCGGACAAAGCCGGACGATCAGGTGGTTCACCCCGGCCCGCTCAGCTCTCCGGGCGGTGACCGTCGCGGACGTAGTCGCCGTCCAGATCGTCGCGCGGCTCGTCGAGCGGTGGTTCGCCCCCGGAACGGCCCTCACCCCGCCCGACTGGTCGCTCCGGCTGCCGCAACTCCCGCTTCTGCCGCCGCTGCGCCGCCGCGTCCAGCTCCTCGGCCAGCCGGGCCAGCTCCGAGCGGAGGAAGTCCCGGGTCGCCACCTCGCCCAGGGCGATCCGCAGCGCGGCCACCTCCCGGGCCAGGTACTCGGTGTCCGCCTTCTGCATGGTCGCCCGGCGACGGTCCTCCTCCAGCGCCACCCGGTCCCGGTCGGTCTGCCGGTTCTGCGCGAGCAGGATCAGCGGGGCCGCGTACGACGCCTGCAACGACAGCACCAGGGTCAGGAACGTGAACGTGTACGGGTCGAAGCGCAGGTCCGCCGGGGCCAGGGTGTTCCAGCCGAACCACAACGCGATCACCACCGTCATGT
Source organism: Micromonospora sp. (assembly GCF_048594385.1). Taxonomy (NCBI): domain Bacteria; kingdom Bacillati; phylum Actinomycetota; class Actinomycetes; order Micromonosporales; family Micromonosporaceae; genus Micromonospora; species Micromonospora sp. The sequence goes on from NZ_JBMDWU010000203.1 coordinate 13,443, forward strand.
AGACGATGAAGTTCGCCGTGCCCATGCCCCGGGCGATCCCCTCCGACCAGCGGCCGAACGCCTCCGGGTCGAACCGGGGCAGCTTGACGCCCCGGGGCTCACGCGGCTGGTCCAACCGCTCGGTCCGCCGCTGGTCAGCCATCGGAGTCACCGCCTACCGGCGTGGTGTCCGGCTCCGCCTCGTCCGCGCCCGGGGTGGACACGGCGTCGCGGTCCCGCCAGTCCCGGGGCAGCGAGTGGTCGAGCACGTCGTCGACGGTGACCGCGCCGACCAGCCGGTTGTTCCGGTCGACCACCGGCATCGCCACCAGGTCGTAGGTGGCCATCCGGCGGGTTATCTCCGGCAGCGGGGTGGTCGGCCGCAGCGGGTCGATGTCGTTGATCACCACCCCGCCGAGCAGGTCGGCCGGGGGTTCGCGCAGCAGCCGCTGGAAGTGCACGATGCCCAGGTAGCGGCCGGTCGGGGTGGTCATCGGGGCACGGGTCACGAAGACCTGCGCGGCGATCGCCGGGGAGAGCTGCTCCTCCCTGATCCGGGCCAGCGCCTCGGCGACCGTGGCGTCCGGCGGCAGGATCACCGGTTCGGAGGTCATCACGCTGCCCGCCGTACCGGAGGTGTACTTGAGTAGCTGACGGACCGGGTCGGCCTCGTCCGGCTCCATCAGGTCCAGCAGCACGTCCTGCTCCGGCGGGGGCAGCTCGTTGAGCAGGTCGGCGGCGTCGTCCGGGTCCATCTCCTCCAGCACGTCGGCGGCCCGTTCCCGGTCCAGCGCGGCGAGGATCTCCACCTGGTCGCGTTCGGGCAGCTCGCCGAGCACGTCGGCGAGACGTTCGTCGTCGAGGGCCGCCGCGACCTCGTTGCGTCGCGCGTCGGGCAGATCCTGCAGCGCGTTGGCCAGGTCGGCGGGGCGCATGTCCTCCAGCACGGCCAGCAGGTTGGCCGTACCCCGGTTGTCGGCGAGGCCGCTCAGTCCGCGTACCCGGTCCCAGTCCACCTGGTGCAGGTGCCCACGGCGGGTCAACCGGCTGGTCTGCTCGCGGACGGCGACCCGGGACAGCGACCACTCGCCGCCCCGGCTGCACTCCATCGCCACGTCCACCACCGCGCCGGGCTGGCCGCCCGGGTCGAGCTGCACCCGCCGGTCCAGCAGCTCCTGCAGGACGAGTAGCTCGTTGGGGCGTTTGGAGAAGCGGCGCAGGTTGAGGGTGCCGCTGCCGAGGACCACCGCGTCGGCGTCGATGGAGGTGATCCGGTTGATGGACAGGAAGATCCGGCGGCGCATCGGCATCTCGGCCACCAGACCCACCACCTCGGGCGGACGCTGGGTCGGCCGGATCCGGGCGACCGCGTCGCGGACCCGCCCCACCTGGTCGCCGTTCGGGTCGAAGACGGCGACTCCGGCGAGTCGAGCGATGTAGACCCGGTTCGGCGTGCTCACGGCCACCAGCCTAAGCGCCTAGTGTTTATCACCATGTCGACCCTGGCCTACGAGATCGTGGACGTCTTCACCGACCGCCCGTTCGCCGGCAACCCCCTGGCCGTGGTGTTCGGCGCCGAGGCGCTGGCCACCGAGCAGATGCAGGTGCTGGCGATGGAGTTCAACCTGTCGGAGACGGTGTTCGTGCTGCCGCCGACCCAGGTGGGCGCGACCTACCGGGCCCGGATCTTCACCCCGACCGGGGAGCTGCCCTTCGCCGGCCATCCCAGCGTCGGCGCGGCGGTGACCGCCAGCCGCCGGGGCCTGTTCCCCGCCGGGTCGGTCAGCCAGGAGTGCCACGCCGGCGTGCTGCCGATCGAGGTGACCGCGACCGGTGCCACCCTGACCGGCGGCACCCCCACCCTCGGGCCGGAACTCGACCCGGAACCGCTGCTGGAGATGGCCGGGCTCACCGCGGCCGACCACGCCGGCCCGGCCCCCCGGGTGGCCGGCTGCGGGCTGGAGTTCCCCTACCTGCCGGTGCACCCCGACGCGGTGGCCCGTGCCCGGGTCAACACGGCCGCCGCGCAGCGGTACGGGGTGGAGCACGTCAGCGTCTTCTCCTGGGACGCCGACACGCGTACCGCCCACGCCCGGGTCTTCGTGCCGGGGCTCGGGGTGCCCGAGGACCCGGCCACCGGCTCGGCCGCCCTGGGGCTGGGCGTGTGGCTGGTCGCCAGCGGCCTGCTTCCCGGCGTCGGCCACAGCGGGTACGCCGTCCGCCAGGGCGTGGAGATGGGCCGCCCGTCCGCCCTTGAATGCACGGTGACCGCCGAGGACGGGACGGTGGTCGGCACGACGGTGACCGGTCAGGTGATGCCGGTCGCCCGGGGCGAGATCCTGGTCCCGCCGTTCGTCGGGTGACCGGGCCACCGCCGTCACCGTCCGGGCCGGTGGTGACGGTCGGGTGCCGACCGGGTGGTAGCTGCGAGAGGATGCGGGTGTGACGGACGAGGTGGACGCCTCCCGGTCGACGCCACTGGTCGACGAGGCGATCAAGAAGGCCGCCGTGGCCTGGGTGGGGGTCGGCGACGGGCCGGCGGTCGCGCTGTGGTGCGTACCGCTGGAGGGGTCGTTGTTCGTGGTCAGCGGGCCGGGGGAGCAGACCGCGCCGGGGCTGGCCGACGCCGGCACCGCCCGGGTGACCCTGCGCGGCGACCACGGCGGGCGCATCGTGACCTGGCCGGCGCGGGTGACCCGGCTGGCCCCGGGCAGCCCGGAGTGGGAGACCTCCGCACCCCTGGTGGCGGCGAAGCGGCTCAACGCCTCCGGTCCGACCGCCGACCTGGTGGCCCGCTGGGTGGCCGACGGCTGCGCGCTGACCCGGCTCGTCCCGGACGGCACGCCGGACGCCGGGGACGCCCTGCCGGACACCTCGCTGGCCGCCGAACCCCGGGGGGCGGCCGTGGTCCGGGCCACCCGCAAGCCGTTCCGCCTGCACCGGGTGCGCCGCCGCTGACCCACCCGGCCGCCGCCGGGCATTACTGACCAGCGCCCCGCCGTCACGCCAGGTCACCGCCGGGCAGCGCCGACCCGCCGCCCGGCGTCCACCTGAGCGCCGCCGTCCGTGTGAGGATGACCCACCGTGTCCTCCGCCGCACCGCCGCCGCGTCCGCCCGTCGACCCGCTCACCGTCGGCATCCTCGTGCTCGCCGTCGCGTCGGTCTCGTCGTCGGCCCCGCTGATCGCCTTCGCGGCGGCACCGGCGCTGGCCGTGGCGTGCTGGCGGAACCTGCTCGCGGTCACCGTGCTCGCCCCGTTCACGCTGGCCCGCCGCCGGGCCGAACTGCATGCCCTGACCGTGGGGGCGGGCCGCCGCGAGGGCTGGTACTGCGTGCTGTCCGGGGTGGCGCTGGCCGCGCACTTCGCCACCTGGATGCCGAGCGCCCAGCTCACCTCGGTCGCGGCGGCCACCGCGCTGGGCGCCACCCAACCGGTCTGGCAGGGGCTGATCGCCCGCTGGCAGGGCCGGCGGTTGTCGTACCCCGTCTGGGTCGGCATCGGGGTGGCGGTGACCGGCGCGGTGCTGGCGACCGGCGCGGACGTCGGCGTCTCCGGCCGCGCCCTCGCCGGTGACCTGCTCGCGGTCGTCGGCGGGATGTTCGCCGCCGTCTACACCGCGTTCGGTGAACGCGCCCGAGCCACCATCAGCACCGCCACCTACACCACCATCTGCTACGGGGTGTGCGCGGCGATCCTGCTGGTCGGCTGCCTGGTCGGCGGGGTACGGCTGCACGGCTACGCCACCAGCACCTGGGTGGCGATCGTCGGGCTGGCGGTGGGCGCCCAACTGCTCGGCCACTCGATGTTCAACCACGCGCTGCGCCGGGTGTCGGCGACCACGATCAGCGTGCTGATCCTGCTGGAGGCCCCCGGGGCCGCGCTGATCGCCTGGGCCTGGCTGGGGCAGCTACCCCGCCCGTACGCGTTGCCCGGGTTGGCGCTGCTGCTCGCCGGGGTGGTCGTGGTGGTGCTCGGCGGCGCCCGGACGGGCCGGCGTGCCACCCCGGCGGCGCTGCCCGCCGACGCCGCCCCACCGGCACCCTGACCGCCTACCCGGCGCGGGTGCCCGCCGCAGATCCGTTCGTCGCGATTCCGCCCGAACGGCGGGCACGGGACCCGTCCGCACGTGAGAGTGCGGGGGGAGGTGGGCGATGGCGGGGCGCAGCGCGGACGACGACCGTGGCGGCACCGTGGTCACCCCGTCGGCCGAGTTCCCACCGCTCACGCCGGCGGAGGTGGACGCCCTGCGCCGGGTCGGCGCGCACTGGCGGGTCGGCGTGCCGCCCGCCCTGCCGGTCGACCCGACCCTGGACCGCTACCGGCACCGCCCCACCCCGGGCCGGTTCAGCCGGCTGGCCCCGATCGCGCTGTTCCGGCCGGCACCGGGGGCACCGGCCGGACGGGACGGGCTGGTCGCCGCCGAACCGGCCAACCAGCCGGACTCCCCCCTGGGCCGGCGGCTGGGCCGGGTCCGCCGGGTGCTTCTCGGCCCACCGCTGGCCAGCGCCGCCGTGCTGCACGAGCGGATGCGCAAACTGGTGGCCCTGCCGGTGCTCTCCTCCGACCTGCTCAGCTCGGTCGCGTACGGGCCGGAGGCGTTGCTGACCGTGCTGGTGCTGGCCGGCAGCGGGGCGCTGGGCCTGGCCCTGCCCCTGTCGGCCGGGCTGGTGCTGCTGATGGTCGCCGTCGGGATCTCGTACCGGCAGACCATCCCGGCGTACCCGCACGGGGCCGGGTCGTACCTGGTGGCGGGGGACAACCTGGGGGTCGGGGCGGGGCTGACCGCCGCCGCCGGGCTGATGCTCGACTACGTGCTGACCGTGTCGGTGTCGATCGCGGCGGGCGTGCACGCGATCACCTCGGCCCTGCCGGCGCTGACGCCGTTCACCGTGCCGCTCGGGGTGCTGGTGATCCTGCTGCTGCTCGCCGGCAACCTGCGCGGGGTACGCGCCGCCGGCAACCTCTTCGTCCTGCCCACGTACGCCTTCGTGGCCGCCGTGCTGGGGTTGCTCGTGGTCGGCTACCTGCGGGCGGCGGGTCGGGGTTTCGCGCCGGTGGCCCCGCCGGTGGTACCGGCGACCCAGGGGTTGGGGCTGCTGCTGGTGCTGCGGGCGTTCGCCTCCGGGGCGGTGTCGATGACCGGCATCGAGGCGGTCTCCAACGCGGTCCCGGCGTTCCGGACGCCGGAGTGGCGCAACGCGCGCACCACGCTGGCCTGGATGGTGGCGATGCTGGTGGTCCTGTTCGCCGGGCTCACCCTGCTGATCCACCTGGCGGGCCTGGTGCCCCGCCCCGGCGAGACGCTGCTGTCCCAGCTCGCCCGGGTCACCTTCCCCACCGGCCCGTGGTACGCCGTCGTCCAGGTGACCACCGCGCTGATCCTGCTGCTGGCGGCGAACACCGCGTTCAACGACTTTCCCCGGCTGCTGTTCTTCATGGCCCGCGCCGGTCACGCCCCCCGCCGCTTCCTGCACCTGGGCGACCGGCTGGCGTTCGGCAACGGCCTGGTCGCGCTGGCCGCGACGGCGGTCGTGGTGTTCGTCGCGTTCGGCGGCCACACCGGGAAACTGATCCCGTTGTACGCGGTGGGGGTGTTCCTCGCCTTCACCCTGTCGCAGAGCGGCATGGTGGTGCACTGGCGGCGGCACCGGGGCGACGGCTGGCGGCGGCGGGCGCTGGTCAACGGGGTGGGTGCGATCCTGTCCGGCCTGGTGCTGCTCACCGCGGCGGTGGCGAAGTTCACCGAGGGCGCCTGGGCGGTGGTGGTCGCGGTGCCGCTGCTGGTGCTGCTCTTCGACCGGATCCACCGGCACTACCGCACCCTGCACGCCGCCCTGGCCCTGCGCCCCCCATCTCCCGACCCCGCCCCGCCGGCCGTCGCCCGCGGACCCGCCGCCGGGCCGCCGGAACCCGCCGCCGCACCGGCGGACAGGCCCGTCGAGGGCGGGGAGCTGCCGCAGGAGCTGCGCCACCTGGTGGTGGTCCCGGTGGTACGCCTCAACCGCGCCTCGATGCGCGCCCTGGCGTACGCGGTGTCGCTGGGCCGGCCGACGCTGGCGGTGCACCTCGCCCCGGAGGACGCCGAGGCGGACCGGTTCCGGGAGCAGTGGCGGGCCTGGGGGGACCACGTCCGGCTGGAGACGATCGTCTCGCCGTACCGGGCGGTGGTCGGGCCGCTGGCGCACTACCTGGAGGCGCTGCAGGCCGCCGCGCCGGAACTGGTACTGACCGTGGTGGTGCCGGAGGTGGTGCTGCGCCGGCCGTGGCACCGCCTGCTGCACAGCCGCACCGGCCAACGGCTACGCCGGGCCCTGCGCGCCCTGCCCGGCGTGGTGGTCACCACCGTCCCGGTCCACGTCGTCGACTAGCACGGCCCCGATGGCTCCGGTCGGGTCAGGTGTCGAGGCCGACGGCGGCGGCGCTGGCGGCCCAGAGGCGCGCGGCAAGCGCCGGATCGGTGGCGCGCGGCCAGGGTCGGCGCAGTCGCCGGTCGGCGTAGTAGCCGCCGTCGACCAGCCGGGACGCCGGCTGGTTGGCCAGCCAGACCAGCGTCTCCGCGCCCTTCTCCGGGCTGCGGAACGGCATCACCCGCATGCCGAGGGCGACCAGCCGGCTGTCCGCGCCGAACCGGGTCCGCACCACCCCCGGATGGAACGAGTACGCCGGCACGTCGGGCCAGCGCCGGGCCGCCTCGGCGGCGAACAGGATGTTGGCCTGCTTGCTGGTGCCGTACGCGCGCATCGGCCGGTAGCGGCGCAGCGCGGCGTTGAGATCGTCCGGGTCGAGGGTCCCGCTGCGGTGCGCGCCGGAGGCGGTCACCACCAGCCGGCCGACCCGGTCGACCAGCAGGTTGCTCAGCAGGAACGGGGCCAGGTGGTTGGCCTGGATCGACAGTTCGAACCCGTCGACCGTGCTGAGCGGCTGCAACACGATCGCCCCGGCGTTGTTCGCCAGCACGTCGATCCGGTCGTACGCCGCCCGCAGCCGCTCGGCGAGCCCGCGTACGTCGTCGAGCACGGCGAAGTCGGCGCGGAACAGTTCGGGGTGTTCGCCGGACGCCTCGCGTACCCGGTCACCGGCGGCCTGGAGGCGGGCCGGGTCCCGGCCGACCAGCGCCACCCGGTCGTCGCGTCGGGCCAGCGCCACCGCGGCGGCCAGGCCGATGCCCGAACTGGCCCCGGTCACCACCACGGTCCGCCGCCCGGCGACGTCTTCCACAGGTCCATCCACCCCGGTCACGGCACGAGGTTACCGTGGAGTCACCACGTCACGGGGGCCGTCGGGTTCTCGTCACGTGCGGATGACCGGGTGGGCCGCCCAGGGTGCCCGGGGCGGCCCCACCGCTCAGTACGAGGTGCCGTAGCCGGTCGTCGACTCCTGGTTGGCCAGCCAGACGAAGAAGACCACCATGGCGATGGTGGCCAGCACCGCGATGACGGTGGAGATCCACCCGACGACGATGCCGGCGGTGGCGAAGCCCGCGCCGCCCTCCCCCCGCTCCCGGATCTGCCGCCGGGCCACGTGGCCGAGGATCGCGCCGATGAGGCCGATGTAGCCGCCGAGCCCGTAACCGCACAGCCCGATCGCGCCGATGATCGAGACGATCATCGAGGCGATGGCGAGGCCGTTCTGCGGCGGTGGGGGCTGGTAACCGCCGTAACCGGCGTACCCCATCGGCTGCGGGTAGCCGGGCTGCGGGTAGGCGGCAGCGGCGGCGTACGGGTCGACCGGGGCGGCCTGGGCGGGGATGCCCGGCGCGCCCGCGTACGGGTCGGCCGGGGCGTACGGGTCCTTCCCGACCGGTGCCGCCGAGATCGGCGGGCCACTGGCCGGCAGTGTCGGGTCGGGCTGCTGGGCCGACCAGGCCGGGTCCGACCAGCCGTCGGAGGGCGGGGGATAGGTCATCTGATCTTCTCCGTCGCATGTAGGTGCGCCGTCAGGGTAGCCAGGACCACACAGTGGCGAGGTCGGCCCCGTGGTGGCTCGTTGCCCGCACCCGGTCGAGCGGGCAGGATGCCGGCATGGCTATCGACGCGCGTGGGGCCGACCGATCCGGCAGCCGACCGAGGCGGGACGTGAGCCGCCCCGGCCTGGCCCGGCGCACCCGCGCCACCACCGGTGGCAGCCAACCCGGCCAGGACGAGCCGGTGCCGCTGCCGGACCCGGTGACCATGCGGCTGGACGGCCGGGTCGCCCTGGTCACCGGCGCGGGCAGCGCCGACGGCATCGGGTACGCCACCGCCCGCCGACTGGCCGACCTGGGCGCCCGGGTGGCGATCGTCTCCACCACCCGGCGCATCCACGAGCGGGCCGGTGAGCTGGGCGTGACGGGTTTCGTCGCCGACCTGACCGACGAGTCCGAGGTCGGCGCGCTCGCCGACGCGGTCGCCGAACAGCTCGGTGACGTCGAGGTGCTGGTCAACAACGCCGGCCTGGCCAGCCGGGCCAGCCCCGAGGTGCTCCGCCCGGTGGCCCAGCTCAGCTACGACGAGTGGCGCGGCGAGATCGACCGGAACCTGACCACGGCGTTCCTGTGCAGCCGGGCCTTCATCAGTGGGATGGCCGAGCGGGGCTGGGGGCGGATCGTCAACCTCTCGGCCACCGCCGGCCCGGTCAACGCCCTGCCCACCGAGGCGGCGTACGCGGCGGCCAAGGCGGGGGTGGTCGGGCTGACCCGGGCCCTGGCGATGGAGATGATCGCCGACGGGGTGACGGTGAACGCGGTGGCCCCCGGCACCATCTACACGGCGGCCTCCACGATGGCGGAGATCAAGCAGGGGCTCGGCACCCCGGTCGGCCGCCCCGGCACCCCCGACGAGGTGGCCGCCGCGATCAGCTTTCTCTGCTCGCCGGCGGCGTCGTACATCACCGGGCAGATGCTGGTGGTGGACGGCGGCAACAGCGTCCGGGAGGCGCAGTTCCGCTGATCAGTAACCGGTGCCGGTGCTGCTGCCGACGCCGGCCACCACGACGAGGGCGAGCCAGCCGCAGCAGACGAGCACCCCGATCGCGGTGAACGCGTAACTGAGGACCAGCCCCCAGGTGGCGAGCTGGTCGCCCTCCTCGCCGGTCCGACGGATCTGCCGTTTCGCCAGGTGGCCGAGGACGATGCCGGCCGGGGCGAAGACGATGGCGAACACCAGGGACAGGATCGCCAGCACGTTGGTCCCGCCGCCACCCGGTGGTCCGTACGGCCCGGGTGGCGGGTATCCCCACCGCTGTTCGCCCGGCGGCTGCCCCCACGGCGGCGGCTGCTCCCAGGCCGGTCCGCCGGGGGTCGGCTCCCCCCAGGCCGGTGGTTGTTCCCATGCCGGTCCGCCCGGCGGGGTGACGGCCGGCTGTTCGCCCGACGGCGGCCCCGTCCAGCCGGGTGACCCGGACGGTGGGGCTGACCCGCCCGGCTGACCGATGCCGGGGGAGCCACCGGCCGGACCCGCCTCCGCCGGCGGTTGCGGGGCCGACGGTTCGGACTGCTGCGCCCAGGGGGACGGCTCGGATGGTCGGGCCCACGCCGACGGCTCGGGCGCAGCCGGGCTCCACGGTCCCTCCGGCGGGACGGGTGCGGGCGGGGCGGCCGGCTCGCCGGGTGACTCGTACGGTGACGGTGGCTGCTCCGGCTCGCCCGGTGGCGTACTCACGGTGCCCGCCCTCCGCCGCAGGTCAGTGGCCTCTCTCCAGCGGACGCTACCGGCGCGCGGTGCGGCTTTTCACCCGGTTGACGCCGGGTCACCTCGTCGGGGCGGGTCGGGGACGGTCAGGGAAGCCGGGACAGGCCGGCGGCGGCCCGCTCGACGATCAGGCAGCGGTCTTCCACGTAGTCCATGCCGGCCGCTTCGGCGATCCGCCGCGCCTCGGCGGAGACGATGCCGAGCTGGAGCCAGACCGCCGGCGCGCCGATCGCCGCCGCCTGTCGGACCACCTCGACGGCGTCCCGGGCCGGGCGGAAGACGTTCACCAGGTCCACCGGGTGCGGAATGTCGGCGCGCGACGGGTACGCCCGCTCGCCGAACAACTCGTCCACGGTCGGGTTGACCGGAATGATCCGCCAGCCGTACCGCTGCATCTGCGCCGGCACCCGGTGCGCGGCCTTGCCCGGGTCGCGGGACGCGCCCACGACGGCGATCACGGCGGAGTCGGCGAGGAGCTGCTGTGCGGTCCGCATCCGCCGAGCCTAGCCCGATTCCGGGCGGGTGGGACCGGCCCGGCCGCCGGGCCCGGGGGACGGCTCTGCCCGCACGCCGCGCGCCCGACCGGCCCGCTCAGAGCAGGGCGAGCTGTTCGGGGGCGGGTGCGGGCGGTGGGGCCGACACGCGGCGGGTGTCGCCGGGTTCGCCGCGGTGCAGGCCGTGCCGGCGGGCCGCGATCCGCACCCGGGCGGTCAGCTCCCGCTGGTACGCCTGCGGCGGGTAGGCCCCGGACCGGTACAGCTCGCGGTAGCGGGGGACGAGGTGCGGGAACTCCCGGCCGAGCCAGTGCGCGTACCACTGGCGGGCACCGGGGCGCAGGTGCAGGGCCAGCGGGGTGACACTGGTGGCACCGGCTGCGGCGATGGCCGCGAGGGTGGCGTCGATCGACGCGTCGTCGTCACAGAGGCCGGGCAGGATCGGCGCCATCAGCACCCCCACCTCGAAGCCGGCGTCGGTGAGCCGGAGGACCGCGTCGAGCCGGCGGCGCGGGCTCGGGGTGCCCGGCTCCACCGCCCGCCACAGGGCCTCGTCGACGAAGGCCACCGAGAACGACAGGCTGACCCGGGTGACCTCGGCGGCCTGACGCAGCAGCGGCAGGTCGCGCAGGATCAGCGTGCCCTTGGTGAGGATCGAGAACGGGTTGGCGAAGTCCCGCAGTGCCGTGAGGATCGGCGGCAGCAGCCGGTAGCGGCCCTCGGCGCGCTGGTAGCAGTCGACGTTGGTGCCCATCGCGATGGCCGCCCCGCGCCAGCGCGGCGCGGCCAGCTCGCGGCGGACCAGCTCCCCGGCGTTGATCTTGACGATCACCTTGCGGTCGAAGTCCGCGCCGGCGTCGAGGTCGAGGTAGGTGTGCGAGTTGCGGGCGAAGCAGTAGACGCAGGCGTGGGTGCAGCCGCGGTACGGGTTGATCGTCCAGCTGAACGGCACCTGCGACCCGCCCGGCACCCGGTTGATGATCGACTTGGCCTGCACCTCGTAGAACGTCATGCCGGCGAAGTCGGGGGTGTCGAACGTGCGGGTGACCGCGCCGGGCAGCGCCAGCGGCAGGGGTGGCGTCGCTGGCGCTGCCCGGTCGGGACGCTCCTCGTCCGGGGGAGCGGAGAGGTGGTCCCAGCGCATGCCGTCCATTCGAACATGTGTGCGAGCGTGGCGCAAGTGAAACGCCGGCGGCCGGGCCGTCGGGCCCGACCGCCGGCGGCGGTGGTCAGTGCTGGTGGTTGGCGAGCTGCTTGCGGACGTCGTCCATGTCCAGCGCCTGGACCTGCTCGATCAGGTTCTCCAGGGCCGACTCGGGCAGCGCGCCGGGCTGGGCGAAGACGATCACGCCGTCCCGGATCGCCATGATCGTCGGGATCGAGCGGATGTCGAACTTGGCGCCCAGCTCCTGCTGCGCCTCGGTGTCGACCTTGCCGAAGGTGATGTCGGGGTGCTTCTCCGACGAGCGCTCGTAGACCGGGGCGAACCGCTTGCACGGGCCGCACCACTCGGCCCAGAAGTCGACCAGCACGATGCCGCTGCTCTCGGTCACCTCGTCGAAGTTGGCCGTGGTCAGCTCAACGGTTGCCATTGGACTCTCCGATCAGCGCGGATTGCTTTTTCCGTCCCGTAGAACCAGGTGGTACCCCGGCAAATTCCCGGGTGGGGCGCGCCGAAACCGGCCCACTCCGAAGCGCCGATCACGCTCATCGAGCTGCATCTGTCGATGCACGCGTGCGGACTGCACTTGCACGACGCATTTGCGTGACGGCCCGTGATGGGAGCGTTTCCAGGGAGATCGCCGCCCGGAGCAGCCAACATGCGTCAACTTGTCGCCTGACAAGGTACTACTTCACCTGCGGAGATCGCTCTCTCGTTGATCGTTAGTGACTCTGAGTATTGTTACGAAAAGATAAATGTGACCTCCGTCTCTGTTCGTTCATCGTCGTGGTGGGGCAGAATCTTCGACATCAGAGCGTGGGCGGCGGGTGCCGGGGAGGGCCCCGCCGCTCATTGCGTCTCCCCCCGGGTGGGCCCGGGAGTGACATTTCGCCGTCACCCGCCGCCCGGTGTCTCCTTAACCAGCGGTAAGGCTGGTTGAGTCAACCACCGGTAAGGCATGTCGAGTCGTGCTCACCGCTGCCCGCCGACGGCGACGCGCGGGTGCCCGTACCGCGACCCGGGTGGCGGCGGGCGCGGATCGCGCCGGGACGAGCCCGTCACCCGTCCGGCGGGCTTATGCTGACGGCGGAGGTCCTGATGAGCCACTCCCTCGCCGGAGAGCCGCCCTCTGCCGGACGGCGTGCCGCACCGCTGACCAGCGCCGTCTACTCCGCCACCGAGTGGGACCTGCTCACCACCCTGCCCGGTCGGGTGCTGGTGGCCGCCGCCTCACCCGGCCCCGGTCGCCCGCCCCGCGACGTCACCGCCGGCCTCGTCGGCCTGGACGCCCTCGCCGCCGGCCGCGCCTCCGACAGTGACCTCGTCCGGGCCGTGGTCGCCGCGATCTACGCCCGGCACGACGGCGCGACCGCTCCGGTCGGCGGGCCCACCGGCCCGGCGGACCTGCCGCCGGCCTGCCGGGCCGCCGTCCGGGTGCTGCGCCGCCGCGCCGACCCCGCAGACTCCGCCGCGTACCGGCAGTGGGTGGAGTCGGTGGCGGTCCGGGTCTGCCGCACCGGTGTCCCCGACCCCACCGACCAGCGGTTCCTGGACCGCCTCGGCGACGCGTTGGGCCTGCGCGGGCGGTGAGGGCGCGGCGGTCCGGCGGACCCGGGCGGGCGCCCCGGAGGGCGCCGGTCGGGGTGGCGCACGGGGCTCGCCGCAGCGGCCGTACCCTCTTGGAACCGTGACCGAGGACCAGCTCGACGTGGGTGTCGGACCGTGGCCGGGCGACCCGCCGGACGACCCGCGCTACGACCCGGAGCTGCTCGCCGCCGGCGACCGGCGCAACGTGGTGGACCGCTACCGCTACTGGCGGCGGGAGGCCGTCGTGGCCGACCTGGACACCCGGCGGCACGAGTTCCACGTGGCCATCGAGAACTGGCAGCACGACTTCAACATCGGCACGGTGGTCCGCAACGCCAACGCCTTCCTCGCCGCCGAGGTGCACATCGTCGGGCTGCGCCGGTGGAACCGCCGGGGCGCCATGGTCACCGACCGGTACCAGCACGTCCGGCACCATCCGACGATCGAGGAGTTCGTCGGCTGGGCCGCCGGTCGGGAGCTGCCGGTGGTCGGCATCGACAACCTGCCCGGGAGTCGGCCGTTGGAGACCACCACCCTGCCCCGGCGCTGCGTGCTGATCTTCGGCCAGGAGGGACCGGGGCTGTCCGCCGCCGCCCGCGCCGCCTGCGACCAGCTCTTCTCGATCGCCCAGTACGGCTCGACCCGGTCGATCAACGCCGGGGTGGCCAGCGGCATCGCCATGCACGCCTGGGTACGCGCCCACGCCGCCGCCCCGCCCGCCTGACCCCTGCCCGCCCGCGCCGCGCCGGGCCGCCACCTCCGCCGGGGTGGAGGCCGACCGCAGGAAATCGCCGTACGGGCGCTGAGGTGGGGAAAGGGGCGGCACGTCCGTGGCGGCGGCTTGACGGCGGGCGGTCACCGGGCCACGGTGGGGATGTGAGTGTCGTGGTGAGTTGTCCTAGGTGTGCGGGTCAGGTACGCCCACCGGACCTGATGCACGGTGAGTCGCGCTGCGTCAGGTGCGGGCCGGTGGCCCCGCTGCACGTGCCCGAGCACATCGACGCCGACATCGTGGCGAGCGTGGTGGACCGGGTGGCCGCCGAGAGCGACCCGCAGCGGCCCGCGCCGCCGCTGTGGTGCCCGTGGCCGCTGCCGTCCGGCTGGACGGTGACCGGGGTGGCCTGGGCCGGCGACGAGGCCGGTGGCGTCCGCGCCACGGCCGTCGCGTGCGCCGGGCCGGCGCCGCTCGGCGGTGGACCGGCCGAGTTGGTCCTCGTGGCCGAGGAGCCGGGGGTGGGACTGGGCACCCGGTTCGCCGGGGTGGCCGGCCCGGACCCCGGTCCAGAGTTGACGGAGGTGCTGGCCGGGCCCGGTCCCGGCCCTGGTCACCCCGAGCATGTGGAGCCGGCGCGGATCAGGGTCGGCGGCCATCCGACTCCACTGTGGTTAATCAATTCGGCAACGGATCGAAGCGCGTACGCCGGTGAGGCTCGGGGAATGTGGCTCCATGCGATAGCCTGGCCGGCGAGCGCGGGTCACCTCCTCGCGGAAGATGTCGTCCTGCACGACCTCACCGAGTGGACTCCGCCCGAGCTCGTGTACGGCGCTCCGTCCCCGTACCTGCACGGAAAGGCCTGACGGTCCTCCGGGCGAGTCGGAGATGGGACGCAGATATTCACGCTACGACATCATGCTGATACTCTGGGTGCCGCTGCGGTAAACGGACCCGGCGCCGCGCGAGAGGATGGCCCGCTATGGTCAAGAAGGTCCTCACCTGGGCCGGTATCGCATTCTTGATCTTCTTCGTTGCCTACCGGCCAAACTCGGCAGCGGACGTCTTCAAGTCGCTCGGCGGTGGCATCGTGGACATCGCCCAGGGCTTCGGCGACTTCTTCACGAGCCTCGTCGCCTAACCCCCGATGGGCAGCCCCTCCGGACCCCCGTTCGACCCGGACGATCCCGGCCGGGACCGCCGGGAGCGGGACACCGAGCCGATCCCGAGGTACCGACCCGACGACGGGCCGGCCTACGGGTCCGGGGCGGGACCCACCGGCGGACCGTCCTTCTCGGACGACGCCGGCTACGGCGACGCCCCGGGATTCGGTGGCCAGGGGCGCACCTGGGTCCGCGACCCGGAGGAGGGCTACCAGCAGCCGGTCATCTCCGAGGAGGAACTGGCCGGCCTGCGGTCCGACGCCCAGGGCATGACACCCCGCCGGGTGCTCCCCCTGGAGGACGAGCCCAGCTCCCTGGTCGCCCGCTACCTCTTCCCCACCGAGCGCTACCGGGGCGAGTGGAAGCGGCACTGGATCCACCTCGGCACCCCGATCGTCGTCGGTGTGGCGGCCACCTTCATTCTCGGCTACCTCTCCGGCTTCCTCGCCGGGCAGGACGTCGGCGCCCTCACCACCATCGCCGTGCTGCTCTGGTTCGCGGTGATGGGCTGGGTCGCGTGGAAGGTCGCCGACTGGTGGTACGACCGGTTCATCCTGACCAACAAGCGGGTCATGGTGGTCAACGGCATCGTCACCCGCAAGGTCGCCATGATGCCGCTGGCCCGGGTCACCGACATGAAGTACGAGCAGACCCCCACCGGTCGGGCCCTCAACTACGGCACCTTCGTGCTGGAGTCCGCCGGCCAGGAGCAGGCGCTACGGGAGATCAAGAACCTGCCCAACCCGAACGAGCTCTACCTGCGGGTCGTCGAGGAGATGTACGAGCCGCAGGCGGTCGAGGCCCGGTTGGGCAAGGAGGCCGACGAGGCGAAGGCCGACGACGGCGCCTGAACGTTTTCGTCCGTACGTCGGGCGAACTGCCCACCTTCCGCCGTCGACCGGACCCTGCCCGGCGTGACAGCCTGCCAGACAGGACGGGGTGCGGAGGTGAGCGGTGGCCGACCGGGATCCGCTGGAGGACGAGTTCCGCGACTTCGTCGCGGCGCGCTCCGGCGCCCTGCTGCGTACCGCGTACCTGCTCGCCGGGGACTGGGCCACCGCCGAGGACCTGC
This sequence comes from Micromonospora sp., assembly GCF_048594385.1. NCBI lineage: Bacteria > Bacillati > Actinomycetota > Actinomycetes > Micromonosporales > Micromonosporaceae > Micromonospora > Micromonospora sp. The sequence goes on from NZ_JBMDWU010000203.1 coordinate 29,282, forward strand.
TCCAGACCGCGCTGACCAAGACGTACCTGGCCTGGCGGCGGTTGGGCGGGATCGAGGCGGTCGAGCCGTACGCCCGACGGGTGATGGTCAACACGTCCACCAGTTGGTGGCGGCGTCGATGGCACGGTGAGCGCCCCACCGAGGTGCTGCCCGAGCGGGCCGGGGTGGACGAGATCGAGCAGCAGCTCGACCGGGACGCCCTCTGGCGACACCTGCGCATGCTGCCGGCCCGGCAACGGGCGGTGCTGGTGCTGCGCTACTACGAGGACCTGTCCGAGGCCCAGACGGCGGCCCTGCTGGAGATCTCCCCCGGCACGGTGAAGAGCCAGACGTCGCGCGCACTGAACACCCTGCGCCGCCGGCTCGCCGCCGAAGGGCTGCACGACCTCGCCGCCGACCCGACCGGCCGCCCCGCCCCGGCCGTCCCGACGGCCCGCCCGGCCGCCACCGCCCGGCCCTCCCTCGCCGCCCGTACGCCGACGCCCGAGCGGGCCACCGGCACAACCCGGACACCCGCGCCGGGCCGGACCCCGGTCCGTGGGGGGCGGCGAGCCGGCCCGCCGCCCGCCCTCGCCGATGGGCCGCCCACCCGGGTCGGAGCCTCCCCACGGGGAGCGGCACCCGCCGGGACCGGCGCCGATCCGGCGACGGCCCAGCCGGTCGGCGCGGGCCCCCG